>DASWWB010000590.1:0-5110 GCA_036406115.1 Herpetosiphonaceae bacterium | reverse complement strand
GCTGCCGCCCGCGCGCTTCGCCGCCGCTTGGCGCGCCGGCCAGGCGCTCGGCTTCGATCTCGCCGTGCGCTACGCCTGCGGCCGCCCCGAGGCCCTGCTGGGCCTGGCCGAAACCGCCCCGCCGGGCTGATCGACGAGGCGGCGCGGCGCGACGGTTGCTGCTGCCAGGCGCCAAGCAGCGGCCGGGCTGATCGACGAGGCGGCGCTGGCGTGTGGTTCAACATAACAGGAGCTTGGCCGGCGCCGGGCTGATCGACTTGGCGGCGCTGGTGTGTGGTTGCGGTCCCAGGCGCCAAGCAGCCGCCAGGCTGATCGACCTGGCGGCGCTGGTGTGTGGTTGCTGCGCCCAGTCGCCAAGCAGTCATTTGGCTGATCGGCCTGATGCGGCGCCGAGTTATGGTTGCGGTTGCCAAGCGCCTGGCAGCGGCTGGTCTGATCGGCCTGATGCGGCGCCCGGTTGTGGTTGCGGTTGCCAAGCGCCAGGCAGCGCCTGGGTTGATCGACGAGGCGGCGCGGCACGACGGTTGCGGTTGGGAGGCGTCAGGGAGCCGCCGGGCTGATCGGCCTAGCGCGGCAGGGCGACCCGCCATGCGGCCAGGTCGTCGCCGGCTTGGTCGATCCAGGCGAGCAGCCCGTCGCCGGCGAGGGCGCTGACCAGCTTGCCCAGCCAGGGCAGCTCGGCGCTGGTCCATCCCTCCTTGACCAGCGGCCCCAGCTCGGGCAGGGCGTAGCTGGCGCCGGGCGGGAGGCCGCGCAGGGCGTCGATCACCCGGCCGCGGAAATAGCGGTTGGATTCGTGGAACGGCTGCTCAGCGGCTTTTTTGCGCGCTTTCGGCGCGGGCTTCCAGTCGCTGAGGTTGGTGTCGGCGGCGGACCAGGCGGCGTAGGCGGCGCACGAGGGGCGCACGGGGCAGCGCCAGCACTGCGGCCGGGCGGCGGTGCAGATCAGCGCGCCCAGCTCCATGATCGCCTGGTTCCAGCGCCAGCCCTGGCCCGGCGGGATCAGCGCGGCGGCGGCCTCGATCAGCGTCTGCTCGCCGGTGTCGGGCGGCTGGTCCTCGGGGCCGAACTGGGTCCGGCGCACGACGCGGCGGATGTTGGTGTCGAGGAAGGCGACATCGCGCTCGAAGGCGAAGCAGGCCACCGCGCCGGCGGTGTAGGGGCCGATGCCCGGCAGCTCGCGCAAGCCCTCGGGCGTGCCGGGGAAGGCGGCGGGATCGGCGGGGTAGCCGGCTGCGACCACGGCCTGGGCGGCGCGCTGGAGGTTGATCGCCCGGCGGTTGTAGCCCAGCCCCTGCCAGGAGGTGATCACATCGGCGGGCGCCGCCGCCGCCAGGGCCTCGGCGGTGGGGAAGCGCTCAAGGAAGGCCAGGTATTTGGGCAGCACGCGGTCGACCTGGGTCTGCTGGAGCATGATCTCCGACACCAGCACCCGGTAGGGGTCGCGGGTCTGGCGCCAGGGCAGATCGCGCTCGTTGGCGGCGAACCAGTCCAGCAGCGCCTGCTGGAGCGGCGTGAGGGTCGGCGATTCAGTCATCGGGGCTCACCAGAACAAATGTATCGCTTGCATGCTACCATAAGTCGGCGGCGCCGTCGGGCGCAAGGAGCGTGGGATGAGTCTGTCAGGACCGGAGTTTTACGACAATGACGGAGTGTTCGACCGCTACAGCGCGCAGCGCGGGGACCCCGAGACGCTCAACGAAACCATGGAGGGGCCGGCGGTCTGGGATTTGGTCGGCGACCCGGCCGGGCTGGCGGTCGTCGACCTGGGCTGCGGGGCGGCGGCGTTCGGCCGGCTGCTGCTGGGGCGCGGCGCCGCCAGCTACCTGGGCGTCGAGGGCTCGCGCAACATGGCGGAGGCCGCCCGCCGCACGCTGGCCGGCACTGACGGCGAGATTATCTGCCAGCCGCTTGAGGCCTGGGAGCCGGCCGCCGGCGCGTTCGATCTGGCGGTGTCGCGGCTGGTCTTTCACTACCTGGCGGATCTGCCGGCGCTGCTCGGGCGGATCTGGCGCGGGCTGCGGCCGGGCGGCAGGCTGGTCTACTCGACCCAGCATCCCGTGCTGACCGCGCAGGCCGCAGGCGAGGGCGAGGGGCCGAGTGGCTCCTGGGTGGTCGACGATTATTTCGCCGCCGGCCCGCGCTCGGTCGATTGGCTCGGCGCGACCGTGCGCATTTTCCATCGGACGATCGAGCAGCATGTCGCGGCGCTGCGCGGGGCAGGCTTCGCGCTCGAAGACCTGCGCGAGGCCGCGCCGCGCCCCGAGCTGTTCGCCGATCCCGCCGAGCTGGCCCGCCGCCGCCGCGTCCCGCTGTTCCTGGTCCTGGCCGCCCGCAAGCCGATCGCCTGAGCCACCGGCGCGATGGGCGGCGCGTATCCTTGGCGCTGAGTTCTCGTGGTATACTAGAGCCTATGAGTACAGATGGCCCTACAGCTGAATATCACTTAAGGTAGCGCGGGACTTCAAGCCAGCCGAAGCAGGCCACGGGCGGGAGTTCCCCGCCCTTTTGCTTGCTAACGGAGGCTTGCCATGACCAAAGTCATCAACATCCGCCCGCTGCTGGACGAGGTCCGCGAGGCCCTCGACGCCGGCCAGCTCGACGCCGCGGCCCGCCTGGTCGCCGCCCTGCACCCCGCCGACAGCGCCGCCCTGCTGGACGAGCTTGAGTCCGATGAGCTGCGCGATGTGTTCATCCGCTTCAACCCCGAGCAGGGCGCCGATGTCCTGGCCGAGCTTGACGAAGACTCGCAGATCGAGCTGGCCAGCGCGCTGCCCGCCGCCCAGCTCTCCGACATCCTGTCCCAGATGGAGCCCGACGACGCCGCCGACATGCTCGGCGAGCTGGAGCCGGAGCAGATCGAAGCCACCCTGGCGGCGATGAACCCCGCCGACTCCGACGAGGTCCGCCAGCTGCTCTCCCACGACGAGGAAAGCGCCGGCGGCCTGATGAACTCCCACGTCGTCACCCTGCGCGACCACCTGAGCGCCCAGCAGGCGATCGATCTGCTGCGCCAGCTCCGCCCCGAAGAAGAGACCATCTACTATCTGTTCGTGACCGACGCCGCCGACCGGCTGGTGGGCGTGGTCAGCCTGCGCTCGCTGGTGATGGCGCCTGCCGACACGCCGCTGGCCCAGATCATGGACGGCAACGTGCTGACCGCCAGCGTCGACACCGACCAGGAGGAGTGCGCCCGCCTGCTGGCCCGCTACGACTTGCTGGCGCTGCCGGTGGTCGACGCCGAGCGCCGGATCGTCGGCGTGGTGACCGCCGACGATATCATCGACGTGATCGAGGAGGAGGCCACCGAGGATATGTACCGCCTGGCCAATCTCCCCGAGGACGAAGATGTCGAGGACTCGCTGCTCCGCTCGTCGCGCCGCCGCCTGTTCTGGCTCTTTATCAATCTGCCGACCGCGCTGCTGGCGGCCTGGGTGGTCAGCCAGTTCGAGACCACCTCCGCCAAAGTGGTCGCGCTGGCCTCGTTTATGCCGGTGGTGGCGGGCATGGGCGGCAACGCCGGCATCCAGACCCTGACCCTGATCGTGCGCTCGATCGCGCTGGGCGAGGTGGCCAAGGGCGCCGGGCTGCGGGTGATGGGCCGCGAGCTGGGCATCGGCGCGATTAACGGCCTCACGTTCGGCGCCGCGATCGGCCTGATCTCGTACCTGTGGGTCGGCAACCCGATGTTCGGCGCGGTCGTCGGCGCCGCGATGCTGGCCAATCTGGTGGTGGCGCCGATCGCCGGGACGATCGTGCCGCTGACGCTCAAGCTGTTCGGGATCGATCCGGCCCTGGCCTCGGGCGTGGTCGTGACCACCGTGACCGATGTCACCGGCTACTCGTGCCTGTTCGGCCTGGCGACCTTTTTCCTGAGCTATCTTGCCTGAGGAGCACTATGGACGATCCTTCCCCTGCCAATCGCTGACCCCGCGCCGCCCCGGCGCGGGGTTTGTGCTTAAGGCGTTTAAACAAAGTAAACGGGCTGAACGTCAAAACGCCAATCTATAGTACAATTGTCCCTTGGTTGTGCATCCAAATGTCGCATAGCAATCTAGCCTTATCTTTATAAGGACGATCCATGACATCGCTTGAGGGCAAGAAAGTCGGCGCGTACCGGCTAGGCGAGAAAATCGGCGAAGGCGGGATGGCCGAGGTCTACCGGGCGACCCATCCCACGTACGGAACGGTGGCGTTCAAGATTTTGCTGCCAGCCCTGGCGACTGATCCTGGCGCGCGCCGGCGCTTCCTGCGCGAGGCCGAGGCCATCCGCGGCTTCCGCCATCCGCAGATCATCCGGCTGCATGAATCCGGCACCGAGCGCGATCCCTTGCACAAGCGCGGCGAACTTTCGTTCATCGCCATGGAATACCTGGGCGGCGGCACGCTCGCCGAGCATCTGCACGAGCGGCGGATCAGCCAAGGCCAGATGCTGTCGATCGGCCTGATGATCGGCAACGCCCTTGATCACGCCCACGCCCGCGGCGTCATCCACCGCGATCTCAAGGCCGGCAACATCCTGTTCCGCGCCGACGGCACGCCCGTGCTGTGCGACTTCGGCATCGCCTACGCCAGCGACCACACCAAGATGACCCGCACCGGCGCCGTGACCGGGACGATCGCCTACATGGCGCCCGAGCTGCTGGACGGAACTTCGGCCAGTGCCAGCGAGCGCAGCGATATCTACGCCCTCGGCTTGATCTTGTACGAGGCGCTGAGCGGCACGCGGCCGTTCCACGGCAACGATATCAGCCTGACGATCTTGATCAGCAGGGTGCTGACCCTGGTCCCCCCGCCGCTCCGCGCCAGCGCCCCCGGGATCGCCGAGCCAGTCGCCGAGCTGATCGACCGCAGCATCAGCAAGTCGCCGGCCGAACGGCCCCAGTCGGCGGCGGCGTTTGTCGCCGCGCTGCGTGAGGCGGGCGTCGAGCCGCTGCATGCCCGGGCGGACCTGCCGACCCAGGTCGACGCCCTGGCCGCTCAGCCCGCCCCGCCCGCTCGCCGCGTCGATGCCCAGCCCCGCCAAGTCCGCCGCAAGCTGATCGGCCTGGCCGGCGGCGCCGGGCTCTTTGCCGCCGTCGGTCTCGGCGCGATGCTCACGATGGCCAAC
>DASWWB010000589.1:0-9832 GCA_036406115.1 Herpetosiphonaceae bacterium | reverse complement strand
GCGCCGCAGCGCCGGCAGATCGTAGATCGGGTAGCGGCCGATCGGCCCCTCGGTGGCGGTGATGATCTCGTTGATGAAAGGCTGGTCGCCCGCGTGCAGCTCCAGCAGCCGCCGGCGCCACTCGGCGTCGGGGATCGCCTCAAGCTCCGCGCGGCGGGGCGCGCCCGGATAGGCCAGATTGTTGAACCAGTACGTTTCGCCGCCGGGCTTCACCAGGTAGCCGAAAAAGGCTTTGCGGCCGAAGATGAAATGCTGGACGCCCGGCGTCGGCTCCAGGCCCGGGCAGTAGGCGAACCCGCCGCAGCTGACCAGCCCGGTGTAGGCCGGGTCCGGCGCCGCCGGATCGATCAGCCGCCGGGCGCGCGAGTGAAGGCCGTCGGCGCCGACCAGCAGATCGGCGATGGTCTCGCCGCCGTCCGCGAACGCCACGCGCAGCCGCCCGTCCGGCAGCGCGTCGTAGCCTGTCAGCTGCTTGCCCCAGCGGATCGGCACGCCCGCCCGCTCGGCCGCCTCGCGCAGCACGCGGTGCAGGGCCGCCCGCTTGATGATCACGCTCGCGGCGCCCTGGCCCGGCGCCGCGCCGTTGCGCACCTCGCCCAGCCGCTTGCCGGAACCGCTCCACATCACCATCCGCGGGCAGGCGAATCCTTCAGCGCTCACCGCCGCCGCCAGCCCAAGCTCGTCAAGCACCCGCAGGCCGTTGGAGGCAAGATTGAGAAACAGGCCGCTGTAGTCGTCGGGGCCGGCCTGGGCCTCGCAGATCTCCGGCTCGAAGCCCGCCCGCCGCAGCAGCAGGGCCGCCACCGGCCCGCCAACCCCGCAGCCGACAATCACCGCTTTTTTCGCACACATCTTGCGCCTCGCCTTCCTGCTGAGTACAATTCGCCTGTCGATGTTTTATCAGATAATCATCTTATTAACTAAGATATTTAGAGGCTAAGGCATTATGGAAGACTTGTCAAGGGTGAATCCGGAGCAGGCGGCGATCATCGAGCTAGTCGGCTTCCGCCTCAGCACGGCGACGATTATGTTCCACACGGCGGTGGCCGACCGGCTGGGCCTGAGCGTGACCGATGTGAAGGGCTACAGCATCCTGGGCCAAGCGGGGCCGCTGACCGCCGGGGAGCTGGCGGCGCGCATGCAGCTGACGACCGGCGCCATCACCGGCCTGGTCGACCGGCTGGAGGCGGCCGGCCTGGCGCGGCGGGCGCGCGATCCGCAGGACCGGCGGCGGGTGGTGCTGGAGCTGGCGGGCGACCCGGAGCGCGAGCGGGAGATCGGCGGGCTGTACGCGCCGCTGGGTGCGGCGGTGACGGGCCTGCTCGCCGGCTACGGCCCGGGCGAGCAGGCGCTGATCGGGGAGTTCTTGTCCAAGGTGACGGCGATCATGGAGCGCGAGACCGCCGCCCTGCGCGAAACGGCGCCCTAGGCGGGCGGGCCGTCCTTGGATTGCATTCGCTGCATGATCCGGTCAAGGCGGGCGCTGCTCTCGTCGTAGCCGAAAATATCGCGCAGGGTCGGCCAGAGCGGGCTGACCGCCAGCGACGGCTCGTCGGCCACGCCCTTGAAGACCGACTCGGCCAGGTTGGCGTGGCGGTTGGCCAGCAGCTCGCGGCCCTTGACCCGGTCGATGAAGGCCTGGTGCTTGAGCATCAGCGCGGCGGTGTTGTTGGCCGAGAGATAGGGCCGGTAGAGCGACAACGGCGCCCGCGGCTGGAGGCCCAGGCTTTCCAGCCGGCCCAGGATCTCGCGGTTCATCTCGTTGCGGTACTCCGGGCCAGGCTGCATGTCGGTGCCGTACAGCTCGCGGTAATAGGCCGCCGGATAGTTGCCCAGCCGCGACAGCAGCTCGGCCATCCTGGTGCGATGCCGCTCGTTGGGCTGCCACAGATACTCCCACACGACGAAATCCGGCTTGGCCTCGGCGATCGCGTTCAGCGTCACCGGCAGCTGGCGGTCGGTGTCGGTCAGGTAGGGGATGACCGGCACCAGCGCGACGCCGGTCGGGATGCCGGCCCGCTTGAGCGTGGCCAGGGCGTCGAGCCGGGCCGAGGGCGGCGCGACCTTGGCCTCCAGCTTCTCGGAGAGCAGCGGGTCGCTGGTCAGCAGCGTGAAAACCACGATCGCCAGGCCGTCCTCGTTGATCCGCTGGAGCAGCGTCAGGTCCTCCAGCACCGCCAGGCTTTTCGTCTGGATCAGCACCGGCTGGCGGGCGGCCTGGCAGGCCTGGAGCATCTGGCGGGTCAGGCGGTAGGTTTTTTCGGCCGGCTGGTAGGGGTCGGTCAGATTGAAGGCGATCAGGTCGCCGCGCGGCATCGTTTGCAGCTGGGCGGCGAAGCGCTCCGGCAGATCGACGAAGGCCCGCACCACCTCGTTGAACGGGCGGTTGGTGAAGGACCAGCCGTCGCAGTAGGGGCAGCCGAACTCGCAGCCGGCGTAGGCGCCGACCTGGTACGAGGAGAGGAAAAACTCATTGATCGTCGGGCGGCGGGGCGCCAGGGCCGGGCCGCCGGGCCGCTCTTCGAGGTAGTAGGCCATGGAAACGCTCCGTTCGTGAGATGGGCTAGCCTTCCAGCCCGCGGCTGGTGACCAGGGCCATGAATTCGCCGCGGGTCTTGGGATCGGTCTTGAAGCGGCCGTGCATCGAGCTGGTGACCATGCGGGCGTTGGCCTTCTTGACGCCGCGCGCCACCGAGCAGAGGTGCGAGCCGTCCACCACCACCGCCACGCCCTTGGGCTGGAGGGTCTGGTTGATGAAGGTCGCGATCTCGACCGTCATGCGCTCCTGGACCTGGAGCCGGCGGGCGTACATCTCGACGATGCGCGGGATCTTGGACAGGCCGATCACTTTGTTGTTGGGGATGTAGGCGACGTGGCAGCGGCCGAGGAAGGGCAGCAGATGGTGTTCGCACAGGCTTGAGAAATCGATGTCGCGCACGATCACCATCTCGTCGTACTCGACATGGAAGATCGCGTCGTTGACCAGCGCGACCGGATCGACGCGGTAGCCGGCGGTCAGCTCGGCGTACATCCGCGCCACCCGCTCCGGCGTGCGCAGCAATCCCTCGCGGCCAGGATCCTCGCCGATCGCCCCCAGGATCGCGCTGACGGCGGCGCCGATCTCCGCGCTGCCCTGAAAATCCATCTGCTCGATCTTGCCCACGCCCTGCTGCGGCTCTGGCTGGTTCTGGTTGGCGGTCATGCTGCATCCTCTGTCGGCGCGGAACCCGGCGATTCCCGGGCGCGGTCGGTTCCAGTCGGGCTATTGTACCGCCGTTTTGGCCGCCGCTTGCACGCCGCCGGCACCGATCCGCGTATGGCAGCTGACTGATTCACAAATTGACAAGGAGCCAACCATGACTGATTCGGCCAGCGCATCGATCATCGACCCACGCATGATCGCCACCACCGTCGACCTGCCGGGCTTTCGCCTCGTCCGCGGGCTTGGCATCGCCTACGGCATCGGCCTGCGCTACGAGCCTTGGCGCTTCGGCGCCCGGTCAGCCCCCGACAGCGACCAAGCCACGCTGGTGAGGATCGCGGTTGACGCCCGCGAGGCGGCGCTGGCCATGCTCGCCCGCCACGCCGCCACGAAGGGCGCTAACGCCGTCGTCGATCTGCGCTTCGCCATCTCTGAGTTCAGCGAGAACGAGGAGCTGAAGACCTACGAGGTGCTGGCCTACGGCACGGCGGTCGTAGCAGAGCCGGCCGGATAGGCCGCCGCCGCCCGCATCTCCGACTTAAGGCGGACGGCCGGCTGCCGAAACCGCAGGCGGCGGCTCGCACGCAGATGCGATGCCCGCGGCGGGGCGCTGTGCTACGATGGGCGCATAGCCAATCGACCAGCCGGACCCGCCTTGGATGAGGCGTAGATCATCCGTCGATCCGCTTCCGCTAAGGTTCAATCGCAAAGGAGAAACCGCCATGACCAATCCCGAATACGCCAGCCAGCAGCCCGCCGGCGCGGCCCCCGCCCAGCTCGCCCTCGACCCGCGCAACATCACCAACGCCTTCGAGCTGCCCGGCATGCGGATCACGCGCAATCTCGGCGTCGTGCGCGGGATCGTCGTCCGCTCGCGCTCGGTGTTCGGCACGATCGGCGCCTCGCTGCAAACCCTGGTCGGCGGCGACATCACGCTCTGGTCGGAGATGTGCGAGCAGGCCCGCGAGCAGGCCTTCCAGCAGCTGGCGCTCCACGCGGCCCAGCGCGGGGCCAACGCGATCATCGCCATGCGCTACGACGCCAACGAGATCTCGGCCGGCGTGACCGAGGTGCTGGCCTACGGCACGGCGGTAATCGTGGAGCCGGCCGGGTAGATGGGCCGCTCGCTCCGCCAACGCTTCGGCACCATCCGCTGGAAACTGACCTGGTCGTACATCTGGATCACGCTCACCGTGTCGATCCTGCTGACCCTGTCGCTGGGCAGCGCGCTGCTCGGCTTCGGCCTCAACGAGCTGAGCCCGCCGGTGATCGGCCCGGCGCTGGAGAAACATGCCGTCGAGCTGACGGAGCTGGTCGAGCACCCCGATCCGGCGCAGGCGACCCTGGCGCTGCGCCATCGCTTCGGCAGCCGCTCCGAGCCGCCCAGCCTCTCGTTCCGGCTCCAGCCCACCACCGCCAGCGACGCCGGCGACCTGCTGGTCACGCCGCCGGCGGATTTCAGCGGCGGGCCGACCAAGCCGCTCAGCGAGACCTTCCTGATCTTGCTGCTCGACCGCGACGCCCGGATCATCGGCGGCAGCTTCCCGGCCCTGTTCGTCCCCGGCCAGCCCTGGAGCGACCCGGTGGCGCCGGAGGGCCGGGCGGTGGTCGAGCGAGCGCTGGCCGGCGGCGCCGAGGACGAGCTGTCGCGCTGGGGCGTCAGCGAGTGGGCCGTCGCCGCCGCGCGGCCGGTCCGCCGGGCCGACGGCACGATCATCGGCGCGCTCTACGTGCGCACGCCCATCCGCGGCGCCCAGCTCAACTTCTGGTCCGAGATCGGCTTCCTGATGACGCTCACCGTGGGCAGCGGCCTGATCTCCAACGGCATCATCGGCCTGCTGTTCGGCTTCCTCACCGCCCGCGGCTACTCGCTGCGGATCGGGCGGCTGGCGGCGGCGGCGGCGGCGGTGGCCGGCGGCGATCTGTCGCCGCGCGTCGCCGACGATTCGCGGGACGAGGTGGGCCAGCTCAGCCGCCAGTTCAACGCCATGGCCGACCAGCTGGAGGCCAATCTGCGCGAGCTGCGCCAGCTCGCCGACCGCAACGCCGCCCTCGGCGAGCAGGCCGCCCAGCTGGCCAAGATCGAGGAGCGCAACCGGCTGGCCCGCGAGCTGCACGACAGCGTCAGCCAGGAGCTGTTCAGCGTCACGATGCTGGCCGCCGCCGCCCGCAACCTTGTGCCCCACGATCCCGTCAAAGCCCTGACACAGCTTGATCAGCTCGGACAGACCGCCCGCCACGCCTTGCAGGAGACCCGCGCCCTGATCTTCGCCCTGCGGCCGGCGGCCCTCGGCGACGCCGGCCTTGCGCCGGCGCTTCGCAGCCTGGCCAGCGAAGCGCTCCAGCGCCAGGGCCTGGAGATCAAGCTGCGGATCAGCGGCGAGCGCCGCATCCCGCTCGAACACGAGGAGGCGCTCTACCGCGTGGTCCAGGAGGCGCTGGCCAACATCGCCAAGCACAGCGGCACCCACCAGGCGGCGCTCGACCTCGACTACGGCGACCGCGAAACCCGGCTCAGCGTCAGCGACCGGGGCCGCGGCTTCGATCCGGGCGCGCGCCGCTCGGCCCACGCCCTGGGCCTCAGCAGCATGGCCGAGCGGATCGCCGCGATCGGCGGCAGCTTCGCCCTCGCCTCCCAGCCCGGCGCCGGCACCAGAATTGTCGTCACGCTTCAACAGAATGGACAAGAACCATGAGCCAAGAACCAATCCGCGTGGTGCTGGTCGATGATCATGTCGTGGTGCGCACCGGCCTGCGGGCCTTCCTCGACACCCAGCCCGACATGGAGATCGTCGGCGAGGCCGACAGCGGCGAGCAGGGCGTCGAGATCGCCAGCGCGACGCTGCCCGATGTGGTGCTGATGGACTTGCTGATGCCCGGCATCGACGGCGTCGAGGCCACCAGGCGCGTCCGCGCCGCCTCGCCCACAACCCAGGTGATCGTGCTGACGAGCTACGCCGAGGACGAGCGAATCTTCCCCGCGATCAAGGCCGGCGCGCTCTCCTATCTGCTCAAGGATGTCGGCCCCGACGCCCTGGTGCGCGCCATCCGCGCCGCCCGCCGCGGCGAGGCCACCCTCCACTCCACCGTCGCCGCCCGCCTGATGAGCGAGCTGAGCGGCAGCCGCCACTCGCCGCTCGACGAGCTGACCGAGCGCGAGCGCGAGGTGCTGGTCTGCATCGCCCGCGGCATGAGCAACGCCGACATCGCCGATCACCTGTGCATCGGCGAGCGCACTGTCAAGACCCACGTCAGCAACATTCTCTCCAAGCTGCACCTCCAGGACCGCACCCAGGCCGCGATCATGGCCCTGCGCGAACGGCTGGTGCCGCTTGACGATGAGCAAAAATCCCGCTGACCCGTTGAAAGGAGAACTGGCAATGGCAGAACTGGCGGTCACCGCCAAGGGGCTGACCAAGCGCTACGGCAACATCAATGCCGTCAGCGACCTGGACCTGGCCATCCCGCGCGGCACGATTTTCGGTTTCCTCGGCCCCAACGGCGCCGGCAAAACCACCACCATCCGCATGCTCCTCGGCCTGATCGAGCCCACCGCGGGCGAGGCCGCCGTGCTGGGCCACGACATCCGCCGCGAGCGGGCGGCGATCGCGCCCAAGGTGGCGGCGATCGTCGAGTCGCCGGCCTTCTACACCTTCCTCAACGGCCGCCAGAACCTCGAAGTGCTGGCCCGCTCGTCAGGTCTCAGCCTGGACAAGGCGCGGATCGACGAACTGCTGGACCAGGTCGGGCTCGCAGGACGCGGCGGCGACAAGGTCAAAACCTACTCGCTGGGCATGAAGCAGCGGCTGGGCGTCGCCGCGACGCTGCTCAACGACCCGCAGCTGATCTTCCTCGACGAGCCGACCAACGGCCTCGACCCCGCCGGCACTGTCGACATGCGCCGCCTGATCTCCCGCCTGGGCCAGGATGGGCGCACGGTTTTCCTGTCAAGCCACTTGCTCAACGAAGTCGAGCAAGTCTGCACCGACCTGGCGATCGTCCAGCAGGGCCGGACGCTGTTCCAAGGCAAGATGCGCGATCTGGTCAAAGGGGCGGGCTACGCGCTGGAGGCGGCGCCGTTCGAGCGCGCCATGGCCGTGCTGGGCGAGCATCCCGAGCTGGCGGCCAAGAGCTTCGACGGCCACTGGATCAACATCAGCGCCGAGGCGGGCGCGGTGCCGGCGGTGGTGCGGGCGCTGGTCAGCGCCGACGTGGATATCTATCAGGTCCAGCTGCGCCAAAACAGCCTGGAGTCGATGTTCTTGGAGCTGACCGGCACGCCCGAGGCGGCCGTCGCTCCGCTGCTGGAGCAGGAGGTGGGCGGATGATGAGCGCGAATCTCTGGCGGGCCGAGTGGCTGAAGACGCGCAAGCGCCCGGCGAACATCGGCATGATCATCGTGATGCTGGCGGTGCTGGCGATGGCGGTGCTGGCCTTCACCGGCCTGGCGCTCTGGAACGGCGACCCGGACATGAATCACCTGGAGAACGCCCGCAGCGTCCTGCCCTTCCCCGGCGGCGCGCTGCTGGCGGCCAACGTGCTGGCGGGCTTCAGCGCCCTGCTGGCGATTGTCTTCGTCGCCAACACCGTGGGCAGCGAATATTCCCGCGACACCTGGAAGATGATTATCCCGCGCCAGGGCAATCGCCTGAGCTTCCTGCTGACCAAATACCTGCTCGGCGTCGTGGTCATCGTCGCCGCCACCTTCGCCCTGATGGCGATCACCCAAGTGCTGGCCTGGCTTGGCGCGCTGGTGCTGGGCATCGATCTGGTAAGCGCTGACATCGGCGGCATGCTGAGCACGCAGGGCAGCGAGATCAGCGCCATGCTGGCCGATATGTTGTTCTTTAGCACCTTCGCCCTGCTGGTCACGGTCGCCAGCCGCTCGACGGTGAGCGGCATCGTGATCGGCTTCATCGGCATGGTGTTGATGAAAGCGATCCCCGGCCTGTCACGCTACCTGGCGCTGACGCTGCCAACCGTTCATATCGACAATGTGCTGGGGCACTGGGCCAATATGCCGACACGGGTCATGGGAGCCGAAGCGGCGTTCCATCGCGTGATCTCGCCGTGGTCCAGCCTGGCGGTCGTCCTGGGCTACATGGCCTTGTTCATCGGCGTCTCCTGCCTGCTGTTCAAGCGCCGCGACATGGCCGGCGGCTAGCGCGCGGCCACGCCCGCCAGCGCGGCGGACAGCGCGAGCAAGTCCAGCGGCTTGGCCAGGATGGGATGCGGGCAGCCGTTGACCTCGACCGACCGCATGTCCGAGCAGCTCATAAACAGGAAGGGCAGGGCGGCGGTGCGCTCGTCGCGGGCGAGCAGCGCCGCCAGCTCCGGCCCGCTCATGTGGGGCAGATTGATATCGCACAGCACGACGTCCGGCGGCGCCTCCACCAGTCGCTGCACGGCCTGGAGCGCATCGTTGGCCACCATCGGCGCGTGGCCGAGATGAAGCAGGAAATAGCTCAGCACCAACGACATATCCCGCTGATCATCGACAATCAAAACGTGCATGGCGCGCCTCCTTCTGTGTCAGCGGCGGGTTCGACGGGCGGCGGCGCGATCTCGTCAAGGGCGATGAACTGCTCCAGCCAGGCGGCGGCTTGGCGGCGGGTCGCGAACAGCTGCGCCGGCCGGTGGCGGCGGCTCTTGGTCATGAAGAACCCCCCGAACAGCGTGGAGACCGGCGAATCGGCCACCAGGGCCAGGGCCGAGCCGGCCGCCCCCAGCGGGCTGAGATAACAGACCCGGGCCAACGGATCGACGCCGGCAATCCCGCGCAGATCGAGCAGCAGCGGCGGCAGGGCGGGCCGGAGCCCTTCGCCGGCCTCGCGCTCGGCGGGCTCCGGCAGCAGCTCGCGGACCGCCCGCACGTTGGCCCAGGCGGTCTCGGCGGTTTCGAAGGCGGCGGGTTTGAAACAAAGCTCCACCATGCCGTTGGCGTGGCGCTGGATCAGGGCGGTGGCGGTTTCGGCGACAGGCGCGGCGCGAATCATGACGGCTCCTTGCGGGACGGATGAGGTCGATGCTGGAACCAGCATACGAATCAAGCGCGCCCCGGGCTATCGGGAATCTCCTGAAAACCTTTTCAGGAAATTCCCGAGCCCGGGGCGCGCTTCGGTAAGCCGCCCGGTTAGGCGGTCGCGCTTCCGGCCAGCCAGGCGCCGAGCTTGTCCACGCAGCGCCGCTCGGCTATCGGCTCGCTAGAGCCCCTTCCGCCACAGCTCCAATGCTTTCAACGTGATCGCTTGGAGCCAATCACCAAAGCGAAGCCGCGCATCGGCAAGATGCTCTCGATAGTTGATTTGAAAAATATCTGCCGAGAGCGGGGTAAGATCGACAATCTGCCGCGAACCATCCTCCGTCGTCTCGCGCCGGAAAAAGCAGGCCGATGCGGCGATAATACCCCGGTATTCGCGACCAGCCCCGTGGAATGAAATCAACAGCTCAGACTGGGTATCGATATGCAGCACAAGCCGCACCCACGAGTGATATTCAGCGAAGTTCGCAAAATAGCCCAGATACCCTGCGGTTGCTATAACCTGCTGCCGAAAATAATGGCTCCTCAAGCCCTTGTCCTGCTCGCCATCGACGAAGAACTCAACAGGTTCTTCAAAGAATTCAACGATT
>DASWWB010000588.1:0-3207 GCA_036406115.1 Herpetosiphonaceae bacterium | reverse complement strand
GATCGACCCGGAGCGCGGCCCCGAGCCGCCCGCATCCGGCGGAGAGGCCGGACCGGGCGACGACAGCCCAGGGGACGAGCAGCCGCCGGCGCTCTAGAGTGCGTTATACTAGGCTCCCGGAAGACGCCGCCACAGCGCGAGGAACGCCATGGAATACGAGACAACGATTGGGCTGGAGGTCCACGCCCAGATTTTAACCGCCTCCAAGATGTTTAGCGCCTGCCCGGCCGGCTACGCCAGCGCCGAGGCCAACACCGTGATCGACGAGGTCAGCCTGGGCCTGCCCGGCACGCTGCCGGTGCTCAACGAGGCGGCGCTGATCAAGGCCGCCCAGACCGGCCTGGCCCTCAACTGCGAGATCGCCGACTACTGCGAGTTCTCCCGCAAGCTCTACACCTACCCCGACCTGCCCAAGGCCTGGCAGATCACGATGTACGACAAGCCGATCTGCCTCGGCGGCTGGCTCGAGGTGACGACCGCCGCCGGCGCGACCCGCCGCATCGGCATCACCCGCGTCCACATGGAAGAGGACACCGGCATGCTCCAGCACGCCGAGGACGGCACCCATTCGCTGGTCGACTACAACCGCTCCGGCGTGCCGCTGATGGAGATTGTCTCCGAGCCCGACATCACCACCGCCGAGGAGGCCCGCCTCTACGCCACCAAGCTGCGCCAAATCTTGGTCTACATCGGCGTCAACAGCGGCAACCTGGAGGCCGGCGCGATGCGCTTCGACGCCAATGTGTCGATCCGCCCCGCCGGCCAAAAAGAGTTCGGCACCAAAGTCGAGATCAAAAACATGAACTCGTTCCGCAACATGGAGCGGGCCATCACCTACGAGATCGAGCGCCAGCGCAAGGTCCTGGAGTCCGGCGGCACGCTGCTCCAGGAGACCCGCGGCTGGGACGAGGCGAGCGGCACGACGCTCAGCCAGCGCTCCAAGGAGCAGGCCCACGACTACCGCTACTTCCCCGAGCCAGACCTGCCGCCGCTGGAGCTGAGCCGGGCCTGGGTCGACGAGCGCCGCGCCGAGCTGCCCGAGCTGCCTGACGCCCGCCTGGCGCGCTTCGAGGCGCAGTACGGCCTGTCGGGCCAGGATGCCGCCCTGCTGACCAGCGAGCGCGCCACCGCCGACTACTACGAGCGGGTCGTGGCCGAGACCGGCGCCGCCAACGCCAAGCCGGCCGCCAACTGGATCCTCGGCGAGCTGTTCCGCTTGCTCAAGGAGACCGGCGAGACGATCGACCAGGTCGAGGGCCGGGTGCTGCCCGCCCACATCAACAGCCTGATCGACGCCGTGGCCCGCGGCGAGATCGGCTCCACCGTCGCCAAACAGGTCTTCGAGGAGACCTACCGCACCGGCCAGGCGCCGACCCAGATCATCATCGCCAAGGGCCTGCGCCAGATCAGCGATGTCGGCGCGCTGGCCGAGGCCGCCCGCGCCGCGATCGAGGCCAATCCCAAGGTCGTCGCCGACTATCGCTCCGGCAAGGCGCCGGCGATCAAGTTCCTGGTCGGCCAGGTGATGAAGGCCACCAAGGGCCAGGCCAACCCCCAGCTCGCCGAAGAAGCCCTGCGCAAGGAGCTGGACGGGTAGGATTCGAGGGGTCAGGGATCAGGGGTCAGGACAGGCGCGGCGATCATCGCGCCTCCATCAAACGATGGGGCGACAGGAAGCCTGGGCGGCGCACGCCCCCATGCCGTCCGGCCTGCCCCCTGGCTCCTGATCCCTGCGTTGATGATGCCAGCGGGCGCCGGGCAACCCGCGCCCGCCTTGAGGAGCGTTCGCAACCGTGATCAAGGCCATTTTGTTCGATTGGGGCGGCGTGTTCAATCTGAAGCACGAGGCCATCGCCGGCTACGACGAGCTGGCGGCGCGCTACGGCCACACCCCCGAGAGTTTTTACGATCTGCTCTACGGCGGCGCGGATTGGCAGCAGGCGCGGGTCGGCGGACTGAGCAGCCGCCAGTTCTGGGCCCGCATCCACCGCGAACTGGGCGCCGCCGACGATCTCGACACCTTCATCGAGGCGCTGTTCGCCGACGATCGGATCGACCCGGTGCTGGTGGCGCTGGCCGAGACGCTCCAGCCGCGCTACCCGCTCGGCCTGCTCTCCAACGCCCTCGACGACCTTGAGCAGCTCTTGGAGCAGCGCTGGCAGGTCTCGCACCTGTTCGAGGTGATCGTCAACTCGGCGACCGCCGGGGTGGCCAAGCCCGAGCCGGCGGCCTACCAGCTGGCGGTCGACAACCTGGGCTTCGCCCCGGCCGAGACGCTGTTCATCGACGATAAACCGCGCAACGTCGACGCCGCCCGCGCCCTCGGCATCCCCACCATCCACTTCACTGGCACGCCGGCCCTGCTGGCTGAGCTGGCCGAACTGGCGATCATCGGGCCGGCCGAGCGCGCGGCCCTGGAATCCCTGCTGTCCGCCCCAGCCGCCGGCCAATGAGCGACCGCGGCCTCGTCGTGATGCTGGCGCCGTTCGGCCTGCGGCCCAAGGCCACGCTCAGCCGCCGGGCGCTGCCCCTGGCCGCCGAGCTGGTCCGGCTGGGCTTCCGGGTCCATGTGCTGGCGCCCTCGGATCTCTGGCCGGCGGACGCCGGGACGACGGTCGAGATCGACGGCGTGCTGATCGAGCACAGCCCGCGTTTCGCCGGGCCGCTGGCGCTGATCCGCTCGTCGCTCTGGATGTGGCGCCGCGCCCGCGCGCTGCGGCCGGCGCTGGTCCATCTTTTCAAGCCCAAGGGCTACGGCGGGATCGCAGCCGCGCTGCTGCGGCTGACACCCGGCGCCCGCCGCATCCCGCTCGTCGTCGACACCGACGATTGGGAGGGCCGCGGCGGCTGGAACGACCGGCTGCCCTACCCCGCGCCGATCAAGCTGCTGATCGACGCCCAGGAGCGCGGGCTGCCGCGCCTGGCCGACGCCGTGACTGTCGCCTCGCTGACGCTGGCGGAGCAGGTCCGAGGCTTCGGCGCGCCGGCCGGGCGCATCCTCTACCTGCCGAACGGCGTGGCGCTGCCCGGCCGCCAGCTTCCCGGGCGGGCCGAGGCGCGCCGGCAGCTCGGCCTGGGCGACGAGCCCGTCGTCCTGCTCTACACCCGCTTTTTGGAATTCGCCCTGCGCGACGTCGTCGAGTTCCTGCTCGCCCTGGCCGCGCTCCGGCCCGGGGCGCGGCTGCTGGTGATCGGCGCCGGCGAGAG
>DASWWB010000587.1:0-3695 GCA_036406115.1 Herpetosiphonaceae bacterium | reverse complement strand
GCCCGGGCTGCGGGGCCGCCTTCCGCCCGCTGATCGCCTGGACGCCGCGAACCAGGCCGGCGCCCGGGACAGCCCCGGCGGCCAGCCTGGCGCTGGAGGCGGATCTGACCGAGCCGCGCCAGGCGGACCAGCCCCACTGGTGCTGGCCGGCGGACGGCCGGTTTTGCGATCGGGCCGGGCCGGACTAGCCCCGCACGACCTTGGGGTAGATGCGGATCTTGGTCGGCGTGTCGGTCACCGGGGAGACGCGGATCATAAAGATGTCGAAGGAGTGGAACTCCTCGGCCTTGACCGGCAGATGGCGCAGCAGCACCACCCGGCCGCTGCGATCGTAGACCGCGATCACGATCTGGGTGTCTTCGAGGATTTGATCGCCCTCGACGGGGTGGATCTCGCCCTGGATCGTAATCGCCTCGGCGCCGTCCCAGGTGGCGTACAGGGCCTCGACCACCACGCCGGTCCGCTCCTCGAAATCCGGGTGGCGCTCGATCACATAAGAGATATCGGTCTCCATGCAGGTTCTCCAAATTCATTAATTGGCAACACGCCCCAAGATACCATTGAAGCGCCGTTTTGTCAGATAGACTTGCGCCGGCCCGCCGCTGTGGTAGGATCAGCGCGGGCAGTCGACGGGAGAACCCATGGACCTGATATTCGAGGTGCGGCCGGATCCGGCGCCGCACGTGGACCTGATCTGGCGCACCAGCGCCGCGCGCCCCGGCACCTTCATCTCCGAGGCCGGCACCCAGTGGGAGCTGGTTGTCACCACCTTCGACGGCAGGACGCTGATCAACGCCCGCGGCCCCGAGACCCGGGCGACGCGGGCCGACTACCCGGCGGGCGCCGAGTTTTTCGGCATCACCTTCAAGCTCGGCGCCTTCATGCCCGAGCTGCCGGTCAAGGCCCTGCTGGACCGGCAGGACCTGTTCCTGCCGCCGGCCTCGGCCCGCTCGTTCTGGCTCGACGGCGCCGCCTGGGAGCTGCCGACCTTCGAGAACGCCGATGTGCTGATCGGCAGGCTCGCCCGCCAGGGCCTGCTGGTGCGCGACCGCGAGGTCGAGGCGGCGCTGCGCGGCCGGGAGCCGGCCCTGGCGCCGCGCACGCTCCAGTATCGCTTCCTGCGCGCGACCGGCTTGACCCATAAGACCATCCAGCAGATCGAGCGCGCCCGCGCCGCCGGCGACCTGCTGCGGCGCGGCGCCGGGATCGCCGAGACCGCCTTCGATCTCGGCTACTTCGACCAAGCCCATCTGACCAACTCGCTCAAACGCTTCCTCGGCCGGACGCCCGCCCAGCTCGCGCCCGCCCCGGCTTGCGTTTTTTTCCAAGACCCCGGCCCGCCGCCAGGGTATGATGGGGATGTAAGCAGCGCTAGACTTTAAGGAGCAACCGACCATGCGAAAGATCATTGTGACTGAATTCGTATCTCTCGACGGGGTGATCGACAGCCCGATGTGGAGCATGCCATATTGGAACGACGAGATCGCCGCGTTCAAGGGCGACGAGCAGACCATCTGCGACACGCTGCTGCTCGGCCGCGTGACCTACGAGGGCTTCGCCGCCGCCTGGCCCGGCCGCAGCGATCCCGGCGCCGATTTCATGAACAACGCGCCCAAATACGTGGTCTCGAACTCGCTGGAAACCGCCGACTGGAACAACTCGACGATCGTCGGCGGCGACGTGCCGGCCGAGATCGCCAAGCTCAAGCAGGGCGACGGCAAAGATATCCTGGTCTACGGCAGCGGCAAGCTGATCGAAACCCTGATGGAGCACGATCTCGTGGACAGCTACCGGCTGCTGGTCTACCCGGTGGTGGTGGGCGCGGGCCGGCGCCTGTTCGGCGAGGGCGCGAAGGCCAATCTGAAGCTCGTCGAGTCCAAGGCCCTGCCCAAGGGCGTGCTGGCCCTGATCTACGAGCCGGCCCGCGACTGAGCGAGGGGCTGATTAAACGCGAAGCCCGGGCGCCGCAGCGGCGCCCGGGCTTTGGCTGTTTAGCGGCCGGAGGTGGCCGTCAGGTCGCGGGGGACCAGGCGGAAGCTGCTCCAGTGCGGGGACATCTGGGGCTCGTCTTCGTCGCGGGCCAGGTGATGGAAGCTCAGGCCGTACCAGAGCACCGGGTCGGTCACCGTCTGGCTGTTGATGAAGCCGGAGACGTTGTCGGAGCAGCCGCCGCTGGTCGGGTTGTGCGAGGCCCATTTCTCGCAATCGCGGTACTGGGTCAGATAGACATCGTTGGCGGTCCAGGGCTCGAACGAGGGGCCGCGGAACGTGTGCGAGGAGTTGGGCTCCAGCTCATAGGAGATCGGGTGGCCGTCGGCGTTGTTGACGGCGGTGTTCTTGATCCGCCAGCCGCGGAAATTATCGGAGCTGACCGTGAAGGCCCGCTCGGTGCTGAGCGTGCTGAACGAGCTGGGACGGGTGGAGGAGCCGCTGCTGGTGAACTCCATCTGCTCCAGCACGTTGTTGGTCGTGCCGCCGAGGTCGAAATCGACCCGCCAGTAGTAGTTGTGGGCGTGCGACGTGCCGGCGGTGCAGGAGCGGTTGCCGAGCGGCCAGCCGTAGGTCAGGTCGCTGGTGCATTTCTGCAAGCGGCCGGTGGCGCCGACCTCGGGCTCGATCGTGCCGTCGTCGTGGAAGGTGTAGACGATGACATAGTTGTAGGCCGAGATATGCGAGACCGTCGTCAGGCGCAGGGCGTAGGCCTGCTTGTGGGTCTGGTAGTACTTGTAGGAGTAGAACGTCGGCACGATCTGGGCGCAGAGCACCGTGCGGCCGTTGTTGGAGTAGAGCGCGCCGCCCGGGCAGTCGTTGGCGGTCAGGGCGTCCATGTTGCCGCCGCCGAGGCCGTAGTCCGAGAGATCGTGGAAGCGGGCGGTGTTGTCGTCGTAGGGGACGTGGATCTGGGCCAGGTTGAGCTGGGTGATCAGGAAGCGCCGGGCCTGGCCGGGCGGGGCGTAGGCGATCGAGTTCAGCACCAGGCCTTCGCGGGAGCGCTCCTCCCAGCACATGAACCACTCGGCGCCGTTGGGCATGACCTCTTTGATCGTGAAGCCGGCCGACGAGCACTGGAGGCGCGCCTGGGCCTGGGTCGGGGCCGCCGGGCTCAGCGCCGCGGTGCCGAGGGCGGCGACCACGCCGACCACCAGCAGGCTGCGCAGCAATCCCATCAGATGTTTCATAACGCTAGGCTCCCTATTGCTGGACGGCGAACACGACGCCGCGCGACAGATCAACATACACCGTCACATCGATCAGCTGGCGCTCGGCGGTGGAGAACAGCAGCTGGGCGCAGCGGCGGACGCCGCACTCGTTGCGGCCCAGCTTGGAGTCGGCCATCGCGTCGGCGCGGAAGACCAGGGCGTCGGCCTGGAGCTGCTCGGGCTTCTCAAGGGTGCGCTGGGTGATGCGCTGGTACCAGCCGCGCAGGCCGGGGCCGGCGGTCGGATCGGCCAGCGCCAGCGCCACGGCCCGGTCGCGCTCGGCGGCGGTGATCGGCGGCTGGACATTCTTGACAGCGGTGGTCGCGTCGATCCGCTTGGCGGTGAGATTGACGACCGCCTGGATCAGGGTGTCGTTCGAATAGTCATAGACGAAGACATCGGCCCGCCGGTCCCAGGTGCCGGAGAGATAGACCTGCTTGTCTTCCTGATGGCGCTCCACCAGCAGCGGCTCGACGGCGCCGGCGGCCTTGCCGC
>DASWWB010000586.1:0-2082 GCA_036406115.1 Herpetosiphonaceae bacterium | reverse complement strand
ATCGAACAGCCGGGCGTTTTCGACAGCGATCGCCGCCTGGTTGGCGAAAATCTCCAGCGTCTCGACGATCCGGCGGTTGGGCCGCTGGCGCGAGAAGGGATCATCGACCGTCATCACGCCGATCAGCTCGCGCTCGGTGCTGTAGAGCGGCACCAGCAGCCGGTCGCTGTCCTGCCAGCTCTCGGCGGCGGCATCGCTGCCGGGGGCGGGGATGAAATAGGCGCGGCCGAGCCGGAACTGCGGGTCGAAGTCCTGGTCCAGCGCCTTGACCGCGATCGGCTGGCGTTGCAGCTCCTCCAGCTCGCTCAGGGCCAGGCCGGCGCCGGTGACCGTGCGCAGCTGCCCCGGCTGGTCGGCGTCGATCAGGCTAAAGAGCACCACCCGGTAGCCCGCCGACTCCGTCACGCTGAAGGCGATTTGCTCGAGCAGGCCGCTCAGCTCCATGTCGGCGCGCAGGGCGTTGCCGATCTCCAGCACCTCGTTGAGCAGGCTGGCGCGCTGCTGGAGCAGATCGCGCTGGCGGACCTGCTCGGCGAAGTGCTGGGCGTTGCCGATCGCCAGCGCGGCCTGGTCGGCGACCGCCCGCACGAAATCGAGCGCCGCCCGGTTGAAGGCGAAGGTTTGCGGATCGCCGGCGACAATCACGCCAGCCACCTGCTCCTCGTACATAATCGGCGCCATCAGGATCGAGGTCAGCGGCTCCGGCCAGCGATCGCCGCCTTCGAGCTGGGCGCGGTCGTCGATCACCAGCGCCTCGGCCCGGCCGAGCGCCTCGGCCAGCGGCCCCGCGCCCAGGAGCGGCGCGATGTCGCGGTCGGCCTGGAGGCTGGCGGGGAAGCCCTGCTCGGCAATGATCTGGAACGGGCCGCCGTCTTCCTGGCGCAGCGCAACCAGGCCGTTGGCGCAGCCGCTGGCCTGCATGATCTCGCTCAGCATCGCCGGCAGCAGTTGCTCCAGGCGCAGGGTCGAGGTCAGCTCGCGGCTGATCCGCTGGAGCGCGCTCAGCTCGCGGACGCGCTCGCGCAGCACTTCGTCGGTCGCCTCGTAGCGCTGGACATTGCGGATGGCCTGGGCCGCCTGCGAGCCGATGATCGTCAGCAGGCGCTCGTCTTCGGTGTCGAAGCGGTGCGGCCGGGCCGAGCCCAGCTCCAGCGTGCCGATCAGCTCCTCGCCCACCAGCAGCGGCAGGCCCAGGTAAGAGCGGAAGCGCTCGGTGAACTGCGGGCCGTCGCGGAAGGGTCGGACCTTGCGCTGCTGGCGGATGTCGCCGATCCGCAGCGGCGCGCGGTGGCGGGCCAGCCAGCCCGAGAAGCCCTGCTCCAGGCCGTAGGTGCCGGTTTCGCTGGCGATCGCCCTGGTCGCCTCGGTCATATGCTGGGAGCGCAGGACCTGGCTTTCCGGGTCGTAGAGGCAGATCTCGATATCCACGTCGGGCAGCAGCTGAGTCACGCCGTTGCTGATGGTTGCCAGCGTGTCATTGAGGTTCATGCCGGAGTTCAGCTTGCCGGCGAGATCCTGGAGCAGGCTCAGCTCGACCGTGCGGCGCCGCTCCTCGGAGAGCAGCCGCGCGTTGCCGATCGCCACTGCCGCCTGGCCGGCTAGCGTTTGGGCCAACGTGATCTCGCTGACGCTGTAGATCCTGGTCGCGCTGTAGGTGTTGGAGATCAGGATGCCGATCAGCTGATCCTGGAGCAGCAGCGGCACGCCGAGGACCGAGCGCACGCCGCGCTTGGTGAGATTGGCGCGGTAGGAGCCGAGCCGCGGGTCGCTGGCGACATCATTGATCACAACCGGCTGCTGGCTGGCGATCACCAGCGCCGCCACCGAGCCGGGCTGCGGCGTGTAGCGGCTGCCCAGGTCGCGGTCAAGCGTGTCGTTGTTGGCGGTGTCGTCCATCGCCATCGCCACCATCTCGCACTCGCGCCGCTGGGCGTTCCAGAGCAGCACCACGCTGCGCTCGACGTTCAGCGCCAGCACGACGTTCTCGGTCAGGCGCTCCAGAATGTGGCGCAGATCGAGCGACGAGCCGACCGTCCGGCTGTTTTCGTAGAGCACGAACAGCTCGCGGGCCTGCTTGCGCTG
>DASWWB010000585.1:0-1665 GCA_036406115.1 Herpetosiphonaceae bacterium | reverse complement strand
GCGGCGCCAACCCCCGCTCCCAGCCCCCCGGCCGCCGCGACGGCCACGCCCGCCGCCCAGATCGGCAATCCGGCGGCCTCGGTGATCTTCGAGCAGCCCGCCGACGGCAGCGTCCAGGCGATCACCGCCGACGGCGAGCGCCTGGTCCTGGTCGATCCCACCGCGCCCGGCCAGTCAGTCGCCTGGCAGCCCTCGCCCGACGGCCGCACGATCGCCGCCGTGATTTTTCAGGGCGTCAATGTCAAGTCCGGCGAGTATGATTCGGCGGCGCTCTGGACTGTCGGCGTGGATGCGACCGAGCCGCGCAAGCTGCTGGATCTCGGCGCCGGGATCGGCGAAGGCTCCTCGCCGCTCGCCGGCGGCCCGGCCTTGTTCAGCGGCCTGCGACGCGAGTCCTGGACCGCCGACGGGCGCTGGATCGTGCTGCCCTCGAACCACGAGGGCCAGGTCGATCTGTACGCGGTCGCCGCCGACGGCAGCGAAATCCGGCGCCTGACGGACACGCCTGAGTTTGAGTTCGATGCGGTCGTCGGCCCCGTCGGCGAGTCGGTCGCCTACGCGACCACGACCTCGTTCGGCACCGGCGGCGGGCTCGGCGAGCCGCAGGCCTGGGTGCAGCCGCGCTTCGGCGAGGCCAGCCCGCTGACGAGGGCGACTCCCGGCTCCTATCCGAGCGGCGTCAGCGTGATGGGCTGGGTCGACGCCGCGACGCCGCTCGCCGTTATCCACTATCAGCCCGATGGCCGCGGCGAGATCTGGACCAGCAAAGACGGCGAGGCTCAGGCGTTCCATGATCTGGCGCCGCGCGCCTTCTGGACTGTCGAGAACGGGCGGCTGGCCCTGACCTCGCCCTCGTCGCTTGCCCCGAACGCTGCGGGGCCGCTGTTTGTCTGGTCGGGCGATGGCACCGCGCCGGTCCAAGTCAGCGATGCCGCGACCTCGGCCCATCTCGCGCGCACCTTCGACCGGCTGCTGAGCTGCGAGCGGGATGGTCCGCTCGACGGGCCGCGCGCGCTCTGGCTGGCGGGGCAGACCATCCCGCTCGCCCCCGGCGGCTGCGACAATCTGGCTTGGAGTCTCGACGGCTACCTTGCGCTCGGCCCCAGCCCGGAGCAGGGCGGCCCGGCCCTGGTCATCGGGCCGGACGGCGAGACCATCGACGCAACGATCCCCGGCGGCGCCATCATGGTTGGTTGGAACAGCAGCACGCTCTACTTTTTCTCCCCGGCGCCCGCCGGCGAGTGGCAGCTGTATCTGCTTGACGCCGCCGGCGCCGCCTTCCCGCAGCCGCTGGGCGCGCCCTTCGCCGGCCAGCCGGCCGCCCCGCGCCTCGTCATTCGATAGAGCCCGAAGTGGCTGCTAAAACAGGGGGATTGAAAAGATCCCCCCTTCCATCCCCTATTTAGGGGAGAAAACGCCTCCCCCCCTCTTGCATGTCGTGATATACTCCCTTTCACATAAATCATTTTTAAGTAATCGAAGGGTGTCTCGAAGGAGTGTCTATGGCCGCTGAGATCGTTCAGGGGAACTACGAGGCTTTACAAGAGATCGCGAAACGGTTCAATCAATCGGCGGAAGTGGTGGATTCGCTCAAGCAGCAAGTCAACTCCGCGTACCGGCCCCTCGGTAAGTCATGGATTGGCGACGCAGCCGAAGCCTTCCGGG
>DASWWB010000584.1:0-2364 GCA_036406115.1 Herpetosiphonaceae bacterium | reverse complement strand
CCGGCGGGCGCGACAGGTTGGGCCGGCGCCGGGGGGTACGCGCCAGGTGACGAGCCGGCCAGCGCCTGGAGCCGCGCCAGGTCGGCGGGATCGACGCAGCGCAGCAGGGCCTGCTCGAACTCGGCCATGGTCTGGAAGCGGCGGTCGCGGTCGAGGGCCATGGAGCGCATGATGATCCGCTCCATGTCGATCGTGACCGACTGGTTGTGCTTGATGATCGAGCCGTCCTTGGGTGTTTGCAGCGGCACGGGCGGCAGGTTGGTCAGCAGATGGAGCAGGGTGGCGCCCAGGGCGTAGACATCGGCCCGGGCGTCGGTCTGGCCCTTGCCGTACTGCTCGGGCGGCGCGTAGCCTGCCGAGCCCATCGCCACCGTATCCTTGCTTTTGGAGACCTTGTAGGTGCGGGCCACGCCGAAGTCGATCAGCTTGATCACGCCCTCGGGCGTCAGCATGACGTTCGGCGGCTTCATGTCGCGGAAGATGATCGGCGGATTGCGGGTGTGAAGGTAGCCGAGCACGCGGGCGATCTGCACGCCCCAGTTGCTCACCTCTTTTTGGAAAAAGGGCGCGTTGGTTTCGCGCTGCCGATCTTCGAGCGTCTTGCCCTGGACGAACTCCATCACCAGGTAGGGCCGGCCGCCCTGCTCGAAATCGTCGACGATCTGCGGCAGGTTGGGGTGGTCCAGCGCCCGCAGCATCGCCGCCTCCTGGGTGAACAGCTTGCGGTTCTCGGCCACCTCCTCCGGGCTCGCGTCCAGCGGCGGCCGCATCTCCTTGACCGCCCAGATGGTCTGGTCGCTCAGGCGCTCGCCGCGATAGACCGCGCCCATGCCGCCGCGCCCGATGATCCCCAGGATGCGGTACTGCCCATGCACGCCCTGCAAGGTGGTTCCATTTGCCAGCAGATCAACCACGGTCATGCCCTCGATAATGCTTCGTAGACGATTTCTATGATAGCGCAGCGCTGGGGGGGCGGCAAGTTAGGGATCAGGGATCAGGGATCAGGCCGGACTCCGAGGCGGCGGATGCTGCCCAGTCGCGGCGCCCTGGAGCTTGGCGCGGATCGGGCGACGCGATGTGTTGCGTCGCCGGACCTGATCCCTGACCCCTGATCCCTGGTCATCACTTCCCCGCCCGCCGCGCGATCGCCAGCTTCTTGGCCTCGACGCGGATGGTGGCGGCGTCGACCATCTCATCGTCGATCACAATCGCGCCCAGCCCGTCCTCCAGATCGGCGCGGCGGTAGGCCTCGATGATCCGCTCGGCGCGGGCGATCTCGGCCTCGCCCGGGGTGAAGGCCTCGTTGATGACGGGCACCTGGGCCGGATGGACCGCCCATTTGCCGTCGAAGCCCATGCGGGCGGCCTGCTCGGCCTCGCGGCGGCACTGCTCCAGGTCGCGGAAGGCGACAGTCACATTGTCGATCGCGTCGATCCCGGCGGCCTTGGCGGCGGCGATGATGCGGTGCTTGGGATAGTTGTGATAGAAAAACTGCTCGGCGCCGATCTCGCGCGAGCCGATGTCGCCGGCGTAGTCGGCGATGCCGAAGATCAGGCTCGCCATGCGCGGCGAGCAGGCGGCGATGGCCTCGGCGTTGACAACGGCTTTGGCCGATTCGATCAGCACCTCCAGCTTGATCCGGCCGAGCTCGAAGCCCATGTTCTGCTCGATCTGGGTCAGCAGCCGGTCGACGAACAGCACGTCGTCGGCGCTGTCGCTCTTGGGCAGCACGACGGCGTCGATGCGCGGGCCGGCGGCCTCGACGACCTCGATCAGGTCGCGGTAGTGGTATTTGGTGCGGATATTGTTGGGGCGGAAGGCGACGGTCTTGGCGCCGAAGTCCAGGGTGGTGAGGGCTTCGATCAGCGTCTGGCGGGCTGCGATTTTCTGCGAGACCGCGCAGGCGTCCTCCAGGTCCAGGATCACTAGGTCGGCGTCGGAGGCGGCGGCCTTGGCCATCATTTTGAGGCTGTGGGCGGGGCAGGTCAGCTCGCTGCGCCGCACCACCGGGGTTGGTTTCATCGCATCGCTCCTCGTATGGCAATGCGTGGGATTGTAGCATGGGTGAGATCGCCCTCCCCCGCCTCCCTGCCGGGAGGAGCGCAAGGGGGCGCCGCCCCCTTGCATCCCCCAAGCGCACGCGGTTAGGCGGTGATTGTGTTCGGTTGGCGGGTACCATGCTCCAGCGACGGCGGGCTTGGTGTGGGTGGGGTGGCTGGTTTGGAGGGGGATTGGGGAAGATACGCGATTAGTTGTTGTGGTTGGCTGGTTGGTGGGTACCATGCTCCAGCGACGGAGGATGTGGCGCGGTTGGTGGGCTTATTTGGGGCATGGGATTGGTAACAGGCACAGATGGATGACTAT
>DASWWB010000583.1:0-2167 GCA_036406115.1 Herpetosiphonaceae bacterium | reverse complement strand
GGCGAGGCCGAGCTGGCGCTGCCGGTCGCGGGGCCGCCGGCCATCCCGGTCTGGCTCGGGTGGGCGGTCGGGCTGGCGCCTGGCGGCGGATTGGCGCTGTTTTTGCTGCGCGAGCGGCGGCGGCTGGCGGCGCGGGCGGCGGGCTGATTCGCTGGGCGGGAGCTTGGGGCGGGGAGCCGGCGCGGCGTCGATCGATTGACCGGCGCCGCGCCGCCGCAGCTAGGCCGCCGCCTCGTCGGCGGTTTCGTCCCAGATGCGGGTGTTGTGGGTTTCCTTGAGGAAGATCGTGCCGACGACGACCGTGATCAGGGCGATGGTGATCGGGTAGATCAGGCCGGCGTAGATGTTGCCGGTGGTGGCGCAGATCACCAGGCCGATCACTGGCAGCAGGCCGCCGAAGACGCCGTTGCCGATGTGGTAGGGCAGCGACATCGAGGTGTAGCGGATTTTGGCCGGGAACGCCTCCACCAGATAGGCGGCGATCGGCCCGTAGACCATCGTCACGAACAAGACTTGGATGAAAATGAGCAAGACCAGCATCACCAAGTTGGGATTGGCCGCCACCGGCGCCGCCGCCAGCGCCCCGTTGACCATGGTCTGCGGCGTCAGCTTGATCTCGCCGGTGGCCGGGTTCGCCGCCGAGGTGACGCTGACGATGTTGTTGCCGGCCGCCGCCTCAAGCCCCATGTAGATCGGATAGTAGGAGAGGGCGGCGAGCAGGCAGCCGACCATCATCAAGCGCTTGCGGCCGATCCGATCCGACAGGGCGCCGAACAGCACGAAGAACGGCATCCCCAGCAGCAGCGCGATCGCCACCACGATATTGGCGGTGCGGGCCTCGATTTTCAGGATGTTTTGCAGATAGAACAGCGCGTAGAACTGGCCGGTGTACCAGACCACGCCCTGGCCGGCGGTGGCGCCGAACAGCGAGATCAGGATGCGCCGCCAGTTGGCCCAGTTGCCGAAGCTTTCGCGCAGCGGGTTTTTCGAGGTTTTGTTCTCCTGCTTGAGTTTGCTGAAGATCGGCGACTCCTTCATCCGCAGCCGGATGTAGAGCGACATGCCGATCAGCAGGATCGAGAGCAGGAACGGGATGCGCCAGCCCCAGGCCGAGAAATCCTCTTTGGTCATCATCGATTGGACGATCAGAATCACCGCCAGCGAGATGAACAGGCCGAGCGTCGCCGTGATCTGGATGAAGCTGGTGTAGAAGCCGCGCTTGTTGTCGGGCACATGCTCGGCGACGTAGACCGCCGCGCCGCCGTACTCGCCGCCCAGCGCCAGGCCCTGGAGAATGCGGATCAAGATCAGGATGATCGGCGCCGCGTAGCCGATGGTCTGGAAGGTCGGCAGGAAGCCGATCGCGGCGGTCGCGCCGCCCATCACCAGCAGCGTGACCAGGAAGGCGTACTTGCGCCCCACCAAGTCGCCGATTCTGCCGAAGAAGATCGCGCCGAACGGCCGCACGATAAAGCCGACGGCGAAGGTCGAGAGATAGGCGATCAGGGCGAGCGTTTCGTTGCCGGAGGGATAAAAGAGAGGCGAGATGACCGAGGCCAGCGAGCCGAAGATGTAAAAGTCGTACCACTCGATCATCGTGCCGAGCGCCGAGGCCAGGATCACTTTCCAGATCACCGACGTGGGGACGGCGCTTGTCGCGGCGCCGCCGGCGGTTTGGGCTTGAGTCGCCATTGCCATTGCTCCTTCCACGGATTCTGATGCGGTCCAGCCATTGGAACCAGATGCCGTCGAATCGGGCGGAACGTTGCGGGAACGTGCTGGGGCGGGACGCTCCGGGCTGCCGGAAAGCCTCCTTCCTTTGTAAAAGCGGTTTCACGATTGTACACCAGTCCGCCCGCTCCTGGCGCAGCCTGCGAGCGTCGCTCGTAGGTCGCGCCGCGAAAGGGGTTTCAGGATCGAAGGGCGTTTGGCTAGGCTTTGCGGAGGGTGGCGATGGTCGGCCGGGCGCCGAACAGGCTGATCTGGCGGCGCTCGGCGGCGAGCAGCCCGGGCTGGCGGCGGAGGGCGGCGTCCAGCGCCGGCTCCTGGGTCGTGAGCAGGACGGCCCTGCCGCCGGGCGCCAGCGCGCGCTCGATCTGGGCGAGAATGGCGGCGTAGTCGCGTTCGAGGCCGCCGGGCGCCGCCACCTGCCGGTCCCAGGGCAGAT
>DASWWB010000582.1:0-5869 GCA_036406115.1 Herpetosiphonaceae bacterium | reverse complement strand
ACCATGCGCTCCCCCGCCGAGGCGGTCGCCCGCGCCGAGCAGCAGCTCGCCCTGGTGCCGCCCGCCGGCCGCTCGCCGGCCCTGCTGGAGCTGTTCGGCGCCCTGCGCTGTCAGCCTTGGGCCGACTGGGCGCCGCCGCCGCCCGCCTGGTGCCGCAACGATCCCAATCCGCCCAATTTCATCCCGGCCGCCGGCCGCTGGCGCTCGGTCGACTGGGAGTACAGCGGCTGGGGCGACGGCGCGTTCGAGATCGCCGATCTGCTGGCCCATCCCGCCTACGCCGCCGTCCCCGCCGCGCGTCGCGCGTGGCTGATCGCCGCCTACGCCGCCGCGACCGGCGACCCCCAGGCGCCCGAGCGCATCCACGTCTACTTCGCGGCGATGCTGGTCTGGTGGGTGGCGCGCACCGCCCGCGTCCTTCACGGCAGCGACACGCGCCGGCTGGCCGAGCTGCCCGGCGATTGGCTGGCGCGGGCCGAGGCCCAGCACGAAACCTATCTTAAGTGGGCCCGGGCCGCCCTGGCCTAGCAGGCCGGCGGTTTGACGCGCCCCGCCAGTCGTGGTATACTCCCGGGCAGTTCGCAAGGGCGTATAGCTCAGTAGGTTAGAGCGCGATCCTGATAAGATCGAGGTCCGTGGTTCGAGTCCACGTACGCCCACCAAAAACCCCGCCAGTCGATAGCGACTGGCGGGGTCTTCGTTTTAGCCAGTTTTACTGGCCGGTGAAAAACGCCTTGATGCCGTACTGCACGTCGTTGGCCCACTGGCTGACGCCGCCGGGCAGCGCGTATTGGTTGAGCGTGCTGAGCTTGCCGGAGATCAGCAGCGCGCCGACCAAGATCAGCAGCAGGCCGCTGAGCAGATTGGTGCTGTGCAGCAGGATGGTCTTGCCGCCCAGCCGCAGCTCCCAGGCGCGGCCGCGCAGCCAGCGCCAGCCCGCCGAGCCCTGGCCCAGCTTGTTGAAGAAGGTGGCGACGATCAGCAGCGGCAGCGCCAGCCCCAGCACATAGATGAAGGTCAGCGCCGCGCCGGCCGCGATCGAGGCGTTGCTGGCGATCAGCATGGTCAGGATCGCGCCCAGGATCGGCCCGATGCAGGCGGTCCAGCCCAGGGCGAAGGTCAGGCCGTAGAGATAGGCGCTGCCCAGCGTGGCGGCCTGGCGGCGCTTGATCGCCGGCCCGGCGAAGCCCATCCCCAGCATGCTCAGCAGCCCCATCACGATGATCACCGCCCCGCCGATCACGGTGACGGTCTCCAGGTAGCGCGCCACCAAGTGGCTGACGCTGGAGATCAGGACCGACAGGCCGACCATTGTCGTGGCCAGGCCGGCGAAAAAGGCCAGCGACGACATGATGATCCGCCCCTGGTTGGGCTGCTGCGCGCCCTTGTCGCTCATGCCGAAGGTCCAGGCGAAATAGGCCGGCAGCACCGGCAGCGTGCAGGGCGAGAGGAACGACAGCACGCCCGCCAGGAAGGCCGGGATGATCAGCCCGGCCACGCTGTTCTGGCCGCCGCTGGCGCCGATGATCGCCAGCCCCAGCAGCAGCACCACGCCGCAGCTCACGCCCATGATCCACCAGGCCCGCCCGGGCCGCGAGGTTGGTTCAGATGAAGTGTACATAACGATCCTTTATGTGGCAGACCCGGCTGTCAGGCGCTCCCAGGCGCCGGGCCGCACGATCGCGTCGGTCATGGCGCAGACCTGGGCCATCGCCGCGACGTCGTGGACTCTGACGATGTCCGCGCCCTGGCTGATGGCGTGGCTGACGGTCGCGGCGGTGCCGAAGACCCGCTCGCCCGGCGCCGCGCCCGTCGCCAGGCCGATAAACGATTTGCGGCTGGTGCCGACCAGCAGCGGCAGGCCCAGCGAGCCCAGCTCGCGCAGCCGCCGCAGCAGCGCGATGTTGTGGTCCGGGGTTTTGCCGAAGCCGATCCCCGGGTCGATGATGATCCGCTCGCGGGCGATGCCCTGGCTCTCGGCGTAGGCCACGCACTCGCGCAGCTCCGCCGCCACCTCGCCCGCCAGATCGCCATACTCCACGCCGGCGAAGTGGCCGACGTTGGCGGTGGTGGCGTTTCTGGCCCGCCGGTTGTGCATCAGGATGATCGGCGCGCCGCTCTCGGCGGCGACCCGCGCCAGATCTGCATTCCAGCCGCCCTCCGGCAGGCGCAGGCCCCAGATATCGTTGATGATCGCGGCGCCGGCCGCCAGCGCCTGGGCGGCGACCTCGGCCTTCGCGGTGTCGATCGAAATCGGCAGATCGCAGGCCGCCCGCGCCGCGGCGATCGCCGGCAGCACCCGCCGCAGCTCCTCCTCGGCGGCGACTGGCTTGGCGCCGGGCCGGGTCGACTCGCCGCCGATGTCCAGCATGTCGGCGCCGGCTGCGGCAAACTCGCCGGCTTGGCGGGCGGCTGCCTCGGCCAAGCCGTCGCCCAGCAGCCCGTCCTGCGAGAACGAGTCCGGCGTCGCGTTGATGATCCCCATCACCAGCGTGCGCGCGCCCCAGCGCCACAGCGCGCCGCCGACCCGCAGCTCGCCCCGGGCGGCGGATTGGCTGCCGAGGGCGGCGGCGATCTCGGCGCCCAGCTGTTGCAGCGCGGGGACCGGGAACAGCGCCAGCTTGCGGCAGAGACCGGCCCAGCCGCGAGCGCTGGCCCAAGCCAGGAGCGGCGTCGGTTCGGCGCTGGCGCCGAGATAGGCTTCGGGGGTCATCAGGGCGTCGCCGCCGACGGCCAGCAGCTCCTGCTTGATGATCATGGCGCTGTGGGGCGGCACGCGGTCCAGGCGCAGCAGCTGGCCCCAGGCCTTGTCGGCCACCCGGCCCACGGCCTCGGGGTAGGATTCGATCGTCGCGACCAGCGACTCCAGCTCGGCGCGCGTGGCGGGCTGGAGCAGGCGGGCGTTGTGGTGAGGCATGGATTGACATCCGATCGGCGAGATGAGTCGTCAGTCGTCAGTCGTCAGGCTCCGGCCTCTGATCTTCGAACTGCCAACCTGACGACTGACGACTGACGACTAACGACTGATAGCTAAAGTATAGCATAGCAAAGCCATCCAGCGCAGGTGTGCTATAATGCGCGCCAGTTTGGCGTGCTGGAGGATGCGGCGTGATTCCTCGCTCAATCGGTAACTACAACCTGGAGCGCGAACTGGATCGCGGCGGCGTGGCGGCGGTGTTTCTGGCCCGGCACCGGACCCTCAACCGCCAGGTGGCGATCAAGCTGCTGCTCAACCAGGCCGAAGATCAGATCGAACGCTTCAAGCGCGAGGCGGAGCTGACCAGCCAGCTCGACCACCCGCATATTGTCGAAATCTACGACCATGGGATGCACGGCCCCTACGCCTACACCGTCATGGAGGCGGCGATGGGCGGCTCGCTGCGCCAGAAGCTGGAAAAAGCTCCCGGCAACAAGCTCGGCCTCGAAGACGCGCTGCGGATTTTCCGCCAGATCGGCGAAGCGCTGGACTACGCCCACTCCAAAGGCACCATCCACCGCGACGTGACGCCCGGCAACATCCTGCTCGACGCCGGCGGCGCCCGCGCGCTGCTGACCGACTTCGGCATCGCGCGCTCCGAGAAGCGCCAGGGCCTCACCGCGACCCGCATGATCATGGGCACGCCGGGCTTCTTCTCGCCCGAGCATCTGCGCTCGGCCAAGGAGGTCACCGCCCAGTCCGATGTCTTCGCCCTGGGCCTGGTGCTCTACACGATGCTGTCCGGCCGCATGCCCTGGGACAACATCCCCGACAATCCGACCGATCTGTTCTCGCCGCCCAAGCCGCTCTCGCAGACCGCCAGCCTCCAGCCGGGGATCGATCCGATCATGATGACGCTGCTGGCGGTCGATCCCAAGCATCGCTACGCCACCGTCCAGGAATCGATCGAGGAGCTGCGGCGGATCTTCCCGGCCCAGGCGGTGCTGCGCGACGCCGAAGCGCCGCAGGCCGTGACCAGGGCTTTCTACGTGGCCCACGATTTCCAGGCGATCGGCATCGAGGAGAACGAGGTCGAGCGGGTGCTGGGGCCGCACCTGGACCGCCAGGTGATCGGCAGGGCGAATCGCCGGGCCGAGGCGCTGCGCCAGCCCGATATCCTGGTCGACGTGCTTGACGAATGGAGCCGCGACGAACGCTTCCGGCTCCAGAACATCGGCCGGCTGGCCACCTTCCACGCCGTCAGCAGCCAGAATGTCTATTTCTACGAGCTGGATGTGCTGCTGGAAACCCGCCACGAGCCCTATGTCTGGGAGCAGCCCGATCGCGCCCGCCAGCCGATGTCCGGCACCCGCGAGGTGACGAAATGGGAGATGAAAGTGCCGCCGCCGGCAGCGTTCGAGGAGGCCTCGGGCACCGTCAACGAGCTGACCGGCTCGGATCAGGTTAGCCACTGCTCCAAGTGCAGCGGCAAGGGCAACGTGCTCTGCGACACCTGCAAGGGCAACGGCAGGATCACCGTCACCCGCACCGTCGAGCGGCCGGTCGATGTCCAGGACGGCCAGGGCCACAAGACCCAGGCCTCGGTCACGAGCGTCGAGAACACCGTCAAGCCCTGCCCGGAGTGCGCCGGCAAAGGCTTCCTGCGCTGCCCGACCTGCGAGGGCATCGGCATGGTGATCCGCCGCAAGGGCTTCAAGTGGGAGCGCAAGCCGATCAAACTGGCGGCCCGCGACGACGCTCCCGGCGTCGATGAGACGGCGCTGGAGCCCGAGGCGCTGGAGGTCTACAATCAAACCACCAAGGAGATTCCCGAGGACTGGCGCGGCATCCACGCCATCGCGCCGCTGCTCCAGCGGGTCGAGGACCAGCTCGACGCCCACACCAAGGTCACGATGGCCCGCCTGGTGATCCAGATGGTCCCGGTGACCCGCGTCGAGTTCGAGCTGGGCGCGCGGCCCAATCTCCACCCCAGCGTGGTGACGATCGACGGCGACAGCGACCCCGACGCCGCCCAGGTCACCCGCCAGCTCGACACTGGCGCTGAGCGCCGCGTGCTGCATCTGCTCGGCTTCGCCAACGCCGTCAGCCAGCGCGAGGCCGCCCTGTTCCGCGACTGGAGCCGCCTGCTCCTGCTCGGCGGCCTGGGCTTCAGCGTCGTCCTGCTGGTGCTGACGGTCATCGTGGTGCTGCTGATCTACTAATCGCTCCAGGGGAGACGCGCAAAGCGGGGCGGATCGGCATTGCGCCGATCCGCCCCGCTCTCGTTTGCTTGGGGCCCGCGGCTACTTGCCGAAGGCCGAGGCGATCGCCTTGCTGAGCAGCGGCAGCATCTGCCGGTGCAGGGCGGCGTGGATCCGATAGTAGCCGTCGCTGGGCGAGGCCATGTACGGGAAGCTGGCGAGGCAGGGGAAGTCGTTCTTGTCGACGCCGTCGCCGAGAATGTTGTTCGGGCTGATGTTCGGGAAGTTGAAGGGCGGGCCGCCCAGGACCGGGCCGTAGCCGCCGGCCACCGCGCGGATGGCGATGTCGGTCACATCGTCCTCCAGGCGCCGGCCGTTGGGGAAGCCGGCCAGGTCGCCGGCCATCACGCCCATGCGGTTGCCGGCGCAGGCGCCGCCGCTGGCCGGCGGGATGGCGACGTTGAGCCGCAGCTGCTCGGAGGGCGTCGTCGCTGAGTTTTGCTGCTGGGTCACGCCTGGCACGCCGGTCAGGAAGACCGTCACCAGATCGTTGCGCGGGGCGGGCGGGACCTGGGTCACAGTGCCGGCGTACAGCACCGGGATGAGCTGGGCCAGCTCGGGATTGGTGACGCGCTCGACCACCGCCGGCACGGTCCGGTCGACGCTCGGCGGCACCGCGTTGAAGGTGTCTTTCAGCTCAAGGTCCATCACCACTTCGTTGACCAGCGGGTTGCCCAGGCGCGAGACCTGC
>DASWWB010000581.1:0-2208 GCA_036406115.1 Herpetosiphonaceae bacterium | reverse complement strand
GCTGAACGCGGCGGCGTCGCGCCCGGTGGCGCTGCCGAAGCCGATCGCCACCGGCGGCGGGCCGGCCGCCAGGAAGTCCTCAAGCCCGGCCGGCGGCTGCCAGTCGCCGCCCTCGTTGAGAAACCAGTAGCCGGTGACGTGGCGGTTGGCCGGCCAGTCGACCGCCCGCGGCGCGACGTGCCGGCTGTAGCCGTGGAGGACCAGCGCCCGCTCCTGGGCCGCCAGGTTCTCGCGCCGGCTCTGCGGCGGCAAGCCCAGCGCCTCGCGCCGGAACCGATTGACATGCGCGCCCTGCATCGACCAGGTGAAGCCCTCGATGATCAGTTTGGTGAACAGCCAGTTGAGCCAGGACAGCCGGTCCGGGCGCGGGCCGTCGTTCAGCACCCGCCCGTCGCGGGTGGCGATCAGCGAGGGCTGGAGCCACATGCTGATGTGGCGCGCGCCGGTCTTCTCGACCAGCGCCGTCGCCGCCACATCGGTGGTGAAGCTGCTGACAATCGCCTCGGCGTCCTGGCAGGCCGCCCAGCAGTCGCGCAGCATGTCCGGCGCCATCTCGCTCACCAGCCGCTTCATCAGCCGGCCCTGCCTGATCGGATGCTGGCCGCTGTGCATCCACTCCTGCCCCAGCGGGCCCTCCATCAGCGCCTGCATGTCGACCGCCGAGGGCGCCGCCTCCAGGCCGTGGCTGCGGATCCAATCGGCGAAGTTGGCGCCGGCCAGCAGCCGGACATGGTGGCCGCGCCCCTGGAGCGCCTTGCCCACCGCGATCGCCGGCTGCACGTCGCCGCGCGTGCCGATCGCCAAGATCGTCATTCTCATGGTGCTCCTCCGTGCGCCGGCCGCTCGGCCAGCACATGCCAGATTTCGACCTCGCCCTTGCCCTTGATCGTCAGCCAGCCGCGCGGCGCGCACTCGAAGCGCTCGCGGATCAGCTCGTAGGTCGCCCTGGTAATTTGGATCACGCCGCCGAGGCCGTGGGATTCCATCCGCGAGGCGGTGTTGACGGCGTCGCCCCACAGGTCGTAGATAAATTTCTTGCGGCCGATCACCCCGGCCACGACCGGCCCGGAGTTGACGCCGATCCGGAACTCCAGCCGCCGGCCATGGAACGTGCGCCGGCCGACCTCGTCGCGCATCGCCAGGGCCATCCGCACCAGCCGCTCGGCATGGTCGGCCTGGGGCCGCGGCACGCCGGCCGCGACCATGTAGCAGTCGCCGATGGTCTTGATTTTCTCAAGGCCGTGGGATTCGGCCAGCGCGTCAAAGGATGAGAACACGTCGTTGAGGATATCGACCAGCTCGATCGGCGAGACCGCCGCCGACAGCGGGGTGAAGTCGACCACGTCGGCGAACAGGATGCTGGCGCTGTCGAAGTGGTCGGCGATCACCCGCTGCTCGTTTTTGAGCAGATCGGCGATCTCCGGCGGCAGGATGTTCAGCAGCAGCCCTTCGGCTTTGTCCTGCTCCCGTCGCAGCAGCGCGAAAGCCATGTCACGCTGGCTGACGAAATAGTAGAGCATCGCCAGCGCGAACAGCGCCGTGATCAGCAGGTTGAGCGCCGACAGGACCCGGGCGATCAGCGGGGGGAGGTGGTTGGCGGGGCGCAGCCACGGTTCCAAAAACAAACTCAGGCTGATGTTCGCCGCGTAGGCCAGGAACCACAAGGCCGCCTGCCGGCGATTGAAGAAGACCAGCGAGCCCATCACCGGGAAAAACAGGCCCCAGAGCATCACGCCGTGCGAGTTGAAGAAGCCGCCCAGCAGCAGCGCCGCCAGCAGCTGCGCCGGCAGCGCCGTCATGCCCAGGAGCAGCGCGCACAGCCGGTCGCGCTTGTGGACGTAGCCGAACAAGAGGATCATCGCCAGCACGAACAGGCCGTAGCCGACATAGACCAGCCCGGCGGCGGTCTCGCCGAACGCCAGGTAGAGCGGGCCGATCAGCCCGGCCAGCGCGAAGCTGGTCGCAAAGCTGCCGGCGGAGAGAATCAGCTTGCGCAGGCGGACCTCGGCGCTGTCGGCGGGAAGGGCGCCGAACGCGCCGAGCCAGGCGTAGATTGAACGAAACATGGGCGGCTCCGCAAGGGGAAACGGTCCCCCCACTATAGCACAGCGCCTGGCCAAAAGCCGCCCGGCCCGGGGCGGATTGGCGGGCGGCGCCGCAGGGGCGCCGATCCGATCAGGCGCCTGCTGCCTGGCGGGCCAGCCACAG
>DASWWB010000580.1:0-2074 GCA_036406115.1 Herpetosiphonaceae bacterium | reverse complement strand
CTCCATGGCGATGTCCAGCACCCGGCGGGCGGTGGCGTACTCGTGGCGGATCAACGCCAGCTCGCCCAGATTGATATGGGCGATCGCCTCGCCGTCCAGGTCGGCCAGGCCGGTCGCCAGCGCCAGGCTCTGCTGGTAGAAATCCAGGGCCTCGTCGTAGCGGCCCTGCTCCTGGGCGATCACCCCCAGATTATTGAGGATGCTGCTGATATCGGCGGCGTCCTGATTCGTCTGGCGGAGCGCCAGGCACTCCCGGTAATACTCCTCGGCCTGCTCGTAGCGCCCCTGGCTGGCGGCGACCACGCCCAGATTGTTGAGGACCCCGGCAGTCTCGGCGGCGTTGCCCAGCCGCCGGTGGATCGCCAGGGCGCGCTCGTACCAGGGCGAGGCGGCCTCGAAGTCGCTTTGCATCAGCGCCAGGCTGGCCAGGCCGTTCATCGCCCGGGCGGCGGGCTGGCCGGAGTCGGGAGCCCCCTGGGTATCGGCGCGCTCCAGGATCAGCCGCAGCCAGCGGCGGCCCTCGGTGTAGTGGCCGCGCATCATCCAAAACCGCGACAGCGCCCCGCCCATGCGCAGGGCCGGCTCCCAGGCCGCCGCGCCGATCAGCCACTCCAGGGCGGCGCGCAGATTGTGGTGGGCGTTTTCCAACCGGGTCAGCCAGGCGGCGGCGTCGGCGCTGCGCAGCGTCCGGTCGGCGGTCTCGGCCTGGCTCATGTAAAAGAGGGCGTGCTGGTGGCGCCAGGCCGAGCGGTCGCCGGCGGCGTCAAGCTGGTCGCGGGCGAAATCGCGGATGGCATCGAGCATAATGTAGCGCAGATCGCCGCCGGCCAGCTCCTCTTGGACCAGCAGGTGCCGGTTCAGCAGGCCGTCCACGCTCTCGACAATCTGCCTGGCGCCGGGCTCGGCGCAGACCGCCGCCGCCTCCTCAAGGGTGCAGCCGCCGGCGAAGACGCTGAGCCGGGCGAACAGGGCGCGCTCCTCGGCGCCAAGCTGGGCGTAGCACCAATCCAGCACATCGCGCAAAATATGCTCGCGGCTGGAGCCTTTGCGCGCCTCGGCGTCCACCGCCAGCCGGCCGCGCAGCGTCACCAGCAGATCTTGCGGCTGCCAGCAGTCGCTGTGGGCCGCCACCAGCTCGATCGCCAGCGGCAGCCCCGCCAGGCGCGCGCACAGCTCGATCACCGCCGGCGCGGCGGCCGCCTCCAGCTGCCACCCAGGGCTGACCGCCTGGGCGCACTCGATGTACAGCGCGACCGCCGGGAAGGCGCCGAGCTGCTCGGGCGGCGGCGCCGACGCCAGGCCCGGCACCGCCAGCGGCGGCAGCAGGTAGCCGACCTCCTCGGGAATCTTCAGCAACGCCTGGCTGGTGGCGACAATCTTCAGGCCGGCGGTGCGGCTCAGCAGGTGCTGGATCAGCGGCGTGGCGCCTAGCAGCTGCTCGACATTGTCAAGGATCAGCAGCAGCTCGCGCTGGGACAGGTGCTGGACCAGGGTCTCGAACAGCCCTTGCTCCGCCTCCTCCTGCACGCCCAGCGCCATGGCGATCGCCGCCGGCACCAGCTCGGGGTCGCCGACCGGCGCCAGGCTGGCGACGAACACCCCGTCGCGGAACGAGCGCAGCAGCGCGGCGCCGGCCTGGAGGCTCAGCCGGGTCTTGCCGGTGCCGCTGGGCCCGAGAATCGTCACCAGCCGGACCTGGGGGTCCAGCAACAGCTCGCTCAGCTCGTCGATCTCCTCCAGGCGCCCGATCAGCGGCGTCGGCAGCGTCGGCAGATTGTGGGCGAAGCTGTCGAGGGTCATGATCGGCGGGAAGGAGCGGGGCAGGCCCGGCGCGACAAGCTGGTAGATATGTTCGGCGCGCAGCAGATCGGCGAGGCGGTGGGAGCCGAGATCGAGCAGGCCGGCCTCGCCGAGCGCGTGGCCCTGGGCGCCGTTGAAGGCGGCTTGCGAGACCAGCGTCTGGCCGGGATGGGCCGCCTCCAGCAGGCGGCGGGCGCGGCGCAGCGTCGCCCCGAGGTAGGCGCCGTTGTGGGGCTGGGCCGGCCCGGCGTGCAGGGCCGCCCGCAGCGGCGGG
>DASWWB010000579.1:0-10506 GCA_036406115.1 Herpetosiphonaceae bacterium | reverse complement strand
GATCGCCGCCGTGTCGGGCAGCCGGGGCAGCCGGGCGGCCTGGCCCAGGAACGCCCGCAGCTCGGGCTCCTGCCAGGCCCGCCGCAGCACCGCCGGCGGCGCGAACGCCAGGAAATAGCCGACGGCTGCCGCCAGCCCAAGCAGCGTGTTGAGCGACGCCAGGAAGGGCCAGCGGACCGCGACCTGCAAGCCCGCGTCGAAAATCAGCAGCGCCAGCGCCAGCGAGCCCGCCGCCGCCGCTTGCATCCGCCGCCTGGTCACGCCCACCGTGCGCCGCGCCGCCCGGATGAAGCGCACCGCAGCGTAGATCTCCAGCGCCACGAAATACGCCACCTGCGCCAGCGTCAGCCAGGCTGGCGGGGCGCCGTCGTAGGCGAACAGCCCGCCGCCCAGCGCGATCAGCAGCGCGAGGCTCCCTGCCAGCAGCCAGCCCGGCGCCTCGCTGAAATCATCGACCAGCCGCAGCAGCAGATAGGCCAGCGACAGAATCAGCGCGCCATTGATATCGTTCAGCAGCTCGGACGGCGGCAGCACCCCGTTGAGGCGCAGGACGGAGAGGATGATGCTCAGCGCCGGCGCGCCAAACAGCAGCGCGGCGTCAAACGCGGCCCGACGCCGCTGCCGCGCCGCTTTCGCCAGCGCCACAACGAAGATTAGCTCGAAAACGACCCATGAGAGATACTGGACAAGCTCGATCGCGCTCATGCGGGTCCTTCCAGGCGGTGAGATACCTGATTGTACACCCGATCGCGCCGGCCGGGAATGATGCCGCCCGAACTCGCATCACCCTGCCCAGCGCGGCTAGGCGGGCGCGGGTCCGCCTTCGCCGGCGGCATAGCGCAAGCCGTTGACGAGCAAGCCAATCATGCGGCGCACATAGCCGGGATCGTCCTGCGCCGACATGCACAGGCTGCGCACCGCGCGCAGCAGGTCGTCCGGCGCCGTATGGGACGGCACCTCGCCGGCCTGCGCCGCCGCAGCGAGCAGTCCTTGGAGCGCCGGCAGCAGCCGCCCGTCGAAGTAGGCCGGCAAGGGCGCGTAGGCGGGATCGCCAGAATGGAGGGCTGGCGCGAGCCCGCGTTTGGTCGCGATAAACTCCGCATAGCGCTCCATCCACAGCGCCAGCGCCTCGCCCGGCGCGTGGCTGGCAGCCAGGGTCGCCGCCGCGTCGGCGCAGCTGTCGACCTGATGCTGGAACACCGCCACGATCAGATCCGAGCGCTGCGGGAAATGGCGGTAGACGGTGCCCAGGCCCACGCCCGCCTTGGCGGCGATCTCGCGGACCGGCGCGTCCACCCCCGAGGTCGCGAAGATCTCCAGCGCCGCCGCCAGCAGGGCCTCGATATTCCGCTGCGCGTCGGCGCGCACCGGCCGCGCCGCGCGCCCGCTCCCGCCATCCTCCGCCCGTTGCTGCTTGCTCACGCCCGGCGCCTCCCTGGTTGACAAACGGAACATTGTTCCATATAATCCTTTCATTCGGAACACAGTTCCATTTTATCCGAAGGGCGCGGCGCTGACAACCGCCGCCCGGTGCAGGAAGGAACAGCGAATGGACATCCAGGGCAAAGTCGTGATTGTGACCGGCGCGTCGATGGGGATTGGCGCGGCGACGGCGCGCGTGTTCGCCGAGGCGGGAGCGAAGCTGGTCTTGGCGGCGCGCTCGGCCGAGAAGCTGGCCGCGCTGGCCGCCAGCCTGCCGCCCGCCGCCGAACCGCTGACGGTGCCGACCGATATGACCGACCAGGCGCAGGTCCGCGCCTTGATCGAGGCCGCCATCGAGCGCTTCGGGCGGATCGACATTGTGATCAACAACGCCGGGCAGGCGGCGGTCGGCGCGGTGGCGGAGATCAATCCCCAGCTCTACCGCCAGATCATCGAGCTGAATCTGTTCGGCCCGCTCTACGCGATCCAGGCGGCCGTCCCACAGATGCGCGCCCAGGGCGGCGGCCTGATCATCAACATCAGCTCGCAGGTGAGCAAGATGGCGATCCCCGGAATCGGCGCCTACGCCTCGACCAAATACGCCCTCAACGGGCTGAGCCTCACCGCCCGCAACGAGCTGGCGGCTGATAACATCCGCGTCGTGCTGTTCCATCCCGGCCGCACGCTCACGGAGTTCGGCAACAACGCCTTGCGCGAGCACGAGGACGCCGGCCCGCGCCCGCAAAACGGCCAGCCGCTCGCCGAGCCCGACTCGGCCGAGGCGGTCGCCGCCAAAATCCTCGAAGCCGCGCAGACCGAGCCGGCGGAGATGGGCATGACGGCGGCCTGAGAGTCAGTCGCCTGACGCGCCGCTTGACGGGCAGGCGGCGCGTTGGACGGCGGCGCCGCCCGCTCAGGTCTCCGCGTGGCCCTCATCCGCCCGTTGCGGCGGCTCTGATGCGGCCAGCGTCGCTTCCGAAATCTGGAACGGGCCGCGGGCCGTGAGCAGGCCCCAGAGCACGCCGTAGGCTGCGAAAATCGCCGCGCCCGCGACGGCCAGCGCCATCGGGGAGCTGCCCGCCTCCAGCGCCAGCCCAAACACCAGGGTCGAAACGCCAGATCCCAGCGTGCTCAGCCCGCCGTTGACCGACAGCACGCGGCCCCGCAGCCGGTCGGGGATCGTCAGCTGGAGCAGCACGCTGCCCCCCGCCCAGACGAGGCCGCCGCCGAAATGCGCCAAGATCAGCGCGCCGGCCGCCAGCCACAGGTCGCCGGCCCAGCCGGCATAGGCGACGAGCAGGTAGCCGGCGGCGGTGACTAAAAATGACAGCCAGATCGCCGCGCGCAGCTTCCTGACGTTGTTGCCGGCGACGAGCGGCAGCGCCAGCGGGCCGATCAGCACGCCCAGCCCCCGGCCGGCGTACAAAATGCCGATGCCCGCGTCGCCCGCCTGGAACACCTGCGTCCCCAGCACGCTCAGCAGCACCACAACCCCGATGCCGAACCCCCACCCCAGCTCGATTCCCACCAGCGCCAGCGACGGCAGCGACGCGCGCAGATAGCGCATCCCCTCGCCGAAATCCTTGAGCGGGTTCATGCGTTTGCCGGTCGCCGGCGGACTCGGCACATGGATCAGCGCGATCAGGCCGGCGGCGGCCAAAAACGACAGCGCGTTGACGACAAACGCCACATCGCGCCCGAACAGGGTCGAAACAATCCCGCCCAGCGCCGAGCCGACCATCAGCATAACGCCCCAGGCTGCGCCGCCCAGCGCGTTGGCGGAAAACAGCTCGCCGCGCGTGACAATGTTGGGGATGCTGGCCGAGCTCGCCGGGATAAAAAATGCCGCCGAGCATACCAGCAAAATATTGGCGACGTACAGCAGCCAGACCATGCTTTCGGTTTTGACGAGGAGGAACAGGAGGGAGACCGCCGCCGAGAACAGATTCGTCAGAATCATGACCCGGCGCCGGTCAAAGCGATCCACCACCGGGCCGGCGATGGGGATCAGGAAGAACATCGGGACGGTGCTCGCCAGCAGGACCAGGCTCGGCCCGAGGCCGCTGCCCGTCAGCTGCAAGACCAAACCAAGGACCGCGACGCTGTTGAACCAGTCGCCCGCCGTCGAGATCAGCTGCGCGGTCCACAGCAGCCGAAAGCGCCGATTCTGCTTGAGCAGCTCCCAGTAGCCGACCGGCCGGTCCGTCTCATCCGTCGAAACGCGTGCTACCGCCATACGATTCCAGCTCCCATCACATCCTCGCTCTGTCGCATCGGCGCCGGCGCCGCATGGGGCCGACCGGCCGGTACGCGGGTGAATTGCGCCCGAGGCGGCGGACGACCGCCGCTCGCTCCGAACGCCATGCCGCCCTGGCATGGTATTATCGCGGCTGGTCATCACCTGATTCATAGGTCCCTGGGCCGATTTGGGCGGGGCGGAGGAGGATCAATGCGGCGCTGGCTTGGCATGATTGCGGTTCTGATCGGGGCGGCGCTGGCGCTGGGCGGGCCGCCGCGCCAGGGCGCGCAGGGCATGGCACCGAGCGGGCTGCCGGTGCTCGCGGTGGTGCGGACGCCGGCGGGGCAGACCATCGAATTCGACTCCATCGAGCAGGCCCTGACGACCGCGCCCGCCGGCTCGACGGTCACGATCACGCCGGGCACGTACGCCGCCGGGGCGGTGATCACTGCTGACAATCTCACGATCAAGGCTGATGGCGTGCATCTGCGCGACACGGCGCGCCAGGGCAAGGCCCTGCTGGTCATCGCCGCCGACAACACCCTGATCGAAGGCCTCGAAGTCTCCGGCGTGGCGGTCCCCGACAGGAACGGCGCCGCCTTCCGGCTGGAGGGCGTGGGACTCACCTTGCGGCGCGTCAACATTCACGACAATCAGGAGGGTCTGCTGGGCGGCGGCGGGGTGGTGACGATCGAGGACAGTCTGTTCCGGAACAATGGGTTCGGCGGCCAAGCGCATCACATCTATATCAACCAGGCGCAGACCGCGCTGATCATCCGCCGCAGCGACCTGTTCTCAGCCATCGGCGAGGGCCACGAGATCAAAAGCCGGGGCCGGCTGACGCGAATCGAGCACAGCAGGATCGCATCGCTGGACGGGCGCGACAGCAGGCTGATCGATGTGCCGAACGGCGGCCAGCTGCTGATCCTCAACTCCATTTTGGAGGAAGGCCCGGCGAGCTCGAACCGCGAGGTGATCGGTTTCGGCCACGAAGGCGTCACGCAGCCGCAGAACAGCATCCAGATCCGCCACTCCACCTTTATCTATGACGGATCCAGCCCCGCGAACGTGACCTGGGTGGCGGTGGTCGGCAGCACAGTGCCGAGCTACGCGGACAATGCCTTCATCGGCGGGGCGCAAACCCGGATGCCGGGCGCCGACAGCCGGTATCGCGCGACGCGGGCCGAGGCCGGCATCGCCGCCTATCCGTTCTTGCCGGCCGTCTCGCCAACCGCCTTCCCGGGCATCGTCCACCTGCCGCTGCTCGCGCGGTGAGGTCCGCCGGCGGTCAGACAGCCATGGCGTGGCGGCCGACCGCCGCCAGCAAGGTCGGCACCGAGATCGGCTTGGGCAAGAAGGTGATATCGGCGGGCAGGCTGTGGGGCGGCAAGAGCGCCGCGCTGGTCAGGATGATCGGCGGCTGGCGCAGCGTCGGGCTCGTGCGCACCAGAGTGCAAAAGTCGACGCCGTCCATGCCGGGCATCCGCACGTCGCACAGAACGGCGACGGGATCGGCGGTGGCGAGGTAGGCGAGGCCGTCGGTCGCGGTGGGAGCCGCTAAAACCTTGTAGCCCGCCGTCTCAAACAGCAGGGTGAACAGGCGCAAGATATCGGGGTCGTCATCGATGATGACAATGGAGCGCGCTACAGGCATGGGAGTCGTCTCCAGACAAGATGCAACAGGGCATGGCCACAGTATGCCAGAGCCGCGCGCCGGCCGCGCCCCCCATTGCTCCTATCTGCCCGGAGGATCATCGCGGCTGTTCATCCCTGACCCGGCGTCCCCCCCAGGAGGAGACAGGCACAAGCGGAGCGATACGTTATGACAATCCTCTCCCAGGTGAAAGAGTGGGCGCGCCGGCTCAAGCGCGAGGTGCATGCGCTGTATTTGGTCAGCCGCGATCCGCGCGTTCCCTGGCATGCCCGCGGCCTGGCGCTGGCGGTGGTCGGCTACGCGCTGAGCCCGATCGATCTGATCCCCGACGTGATCCCGGTTTTAGGCTTGCTCGATGATCTCATCCTGATTCCGCTCGGGATCGCGCTCGTGCTCAGGCTGGTGCCGCCGGCGGTCATGCGCGAGTGCCGCGAGCGGGCGGCGGCGCGCGCCGGGGAGCGGCTGCCGCGCAGCTGGATCGCGGGCGGCCTGATCATCTGCCTCTGGCTGGCGCTGGCCGGCGGCGCGTGGTGGCTGCTCGCCGCCCGCTAGCCGCGCGAATCCCATCAGCCTTGGGCGCGGCTCGCGGCCGCAGCCTTGCAAAGCGCACATTCGTTCGCTATCATGGCCGCCGATTGGCAGATGCGAAAGGAGCGCCTGATGGGCCGGTTGATCTACTCGATGATGATTTCGCTGGACGGCTACGTGGAAGATGCGAGCGGCGGATTCGACTGGGCCGCCCCTGACGACGAGGTCCACGCCTACGCCAACCAGCTCGCGGCGCCGATCGGCACCAATCTCTACGGGCGGCGGATGTACGAGACGATGGTCTACTGGGAGACTGCCCACACGCTCCCCGACCAGCAGCAGGTCGAGCTGGATTGGGCGCGGCAGTGGCAGGCGTCCGAGAAAATCGTCTACTCCCGATCGCTGGCGGAGGTGAGCAGCGCGCGGACCCGCATCGAGCGGGAGTTCGAGCCCGCCGCGCTCCGCCGGCTCAAGGAGGCCGCCGAGCGCGACCTCGCGGTCAGCGGGCCGGGGCTGGCGGCGGCGGCGCTGCGGGCCGGTCTGGTCGATGAGATCCAGCCGATCATCGCGCCGGTCGCGGTCGGCGGCGGCAAGCGCTTCCTGCCCGCTGATCTGCGGCTCGACCTGGAGCTGATCGAGGAGCGCCGCTTCGCCAGCGGCGTGGTCGCCCTGCGCTACAACGTGCGCGGCTGACCGGCCAGGACCGGGCGAAGATCGCATACAATTCCCGTGCATTCACTTAGACAGCGGGGGAGCGATGAAAGTTCTCTTTATCGGCGGCACCGGCCTGATCAGCTCGGCCTGCTCGGAGCTGGCGCTTGAGCGGGGCATCGAGCTGACCATCCTCAATCGCGGCCGCTCGACGCGCTACCCGGCGCCGGCGGGCGCCCGGCTGGCGGTGGCCGACCGGCACGATCAGGCGGCGATGGACAAGCTGCTGGCGGATGAGCGCTTCGACGCGGTGGTGGATTGGATCGCCTACGAGCCCGAGGAGATCGAGCGCGACATCGAGCTTTTCAGCGGCAAGACCGACCAATTTGTCTTCATCAGCTCGGCCAGCGCCTATCAAAAGCCGCCGGCCCGCTACCTGATCACCGAGCAAACGCCGCTCAGCAACCCCTTCTGGCAGTATTCGCGCAACAAAATCGCCTGCGAGGAGCGCCTGGCGCGGGCTCAGCGCGAGCAGGGCTTCCCGGTCACGATCGTCAGGCCGTCCCACACCTACGGCCCGTCGCAAATCCCGCTCTGCGTCGGCAGCTGGCAGCACCCCTACACCGTCATCGCGCGGATGCGCCAGGGCAAGCCGATCATCATCCCCGGCGACGGCACGTCGCTCTGGACGCTCACCTGGAACGCGGATTTCGCCATCGGCCTGCTGGGGCTGCTCGGCAATCCGCGCGCGCTCGGCGAGGCCTACCACATCACCACCGACGAGGTCCTGACCTGGAACCAGATCTACGCGGAGGCCGGGCGCGCGCTCGGACTGGAGCCGCAGTTCGTCCGCATCCCCTCCGAGCTGATCGCCATGTACGACGCTGACGCCGTCGGCAGCCTGATCGGCGACAAAGCCAACAGCTCGGTCTTCGACAACAGCAAGATCAAAGCGCTGGTGCCTGAGTTCAATGCCAAGGTGCCCTGGGCCGAGGGCGTGCGGCGGTCGATCGCCTGGCACGACGCCGATCCCGCCCGCCAGACGATCGACCACGACGCCGACCAGCGCTGGGACCGGATCATCGCCGCCTATGGGCGGGCGTTTCCCGACGCCGGCTAGCCACCCATCAGCCCCAAGCCGAACGCGGCGCCCCGGGCCAAGGCCTGGGGCGCCGCGCTCATGCGCCTGCGGGGGCCGGCTGCCACGCCCGGCGGCGCCCGGCGTACTATCGGCAAGAATGAGTGAAGCATTGAAGCGAGGAATGTATGCCGATTTGCCCGCACTGCCATCAGCCCGTCCGCTCGCCGGTCAGCCGCTGCAACCGGTGCGACTGGTCGCCGCTCGACGAACAGATCCAAACCCTCCCGCTCACCGCCGGCCAGCGCGTCGCCTTGCTGGTCAACAGCTTCGGCTGGCTCGTCATCATCGCCATCATCGTCATCGGCACATTGTTCTTCAGCTCGGTCGGCCTCGGCGTCCGCGCCTTCGTGGTCCTGTTCGGCGCCGCGCTGGGCTGGGTCATCGCCACGAAGATGGTCGGGCCAGCCCGCCAGGACCTAGCGCAGGGTACGCTGCTGCGCCGGCCGCTGCCGCTTGTCGGCCACAGCGTCGAGCGCACCGAGGAAGGCCACTCCTACCACGCGCGCTTCGGCGACGTGCTCACGACCACGCTCAGCCAAGCCCAGCACGCGGCGCTCGTCCCCGGCGAGGTCTACTGGGTCAGCTACAGCCCCCACAGCCAGCGGGTCTGGGACATCCAGCCGTATCAGGCGGATGGGGACGCGGGCGGCTGGCGGGCTGGCTAAGCCCCCGGCAGATCATTCGGCGGGCGGCTTGAGCGTCAGGACCGCCAGCAGCAGGCGGTGGAGCTGATGGGCCGCCTCGCGCACCGGCACCGGCTGGCGCTGCTCCAGCCACCACTCGGTCACGCTCAGGAAGCCGCCAGCGGAGAAGCGCAGCAGCACGGCGAAGGGCATAGCCGCCGGCTCCAGGTCGGGCTCGTCGGCCAGCGCCTGCGAGACCATCGCCTCCAGGTGGGCGCGCAGGCGGGCGGCGAAGGCCGCGTTGCCGCCTTTGCCCAGCATCGTGCGGTAGAAGCTGGCGTGGGCCGAGACGTGTTCCAGCCAGTGAACCAGCCCGTCGAACACCGCCTGATCCGACGGCTCGCGCAGCAGCGCGTCGAGCGAGTCGGTCAGCTCGCCCAGCATCGCCTGCATGGTTTGCTCCAGCAGATCGTATTTGTCGCGGTAGTGCTTGTAGAACGTCACGCGGTTGATCGCGGCCCGGTCGGCGATGTCCTGGACCAAAATTGCCGCGAAGCCCCGCTCCTCGATCAGCGCCAGCAGCGCCTCGCGCAACGCCTGGCGCGTCCGCCGCACGCGCGGGTCGCCAGGCTCGCCGGTGGGTGACGACATTGTCCCTCCTTCTGTCGCTTAGGAAACAGCCCGGCCGATCTGTAGCTTGATTCGGCTTCCGGCCGGCCGTATGCTTAGTTTAGCAACATCGCGTAGCTTAGGCAACAGAATGTAGCCGGGCGCGCCAGGAGCCGAACTATGCTTGATCTCGCCACCCCGACCGCCGCCATCCCCGAGCCCCGGCGCTACCCGCTGCTCGGCAACATCCCCGAGCTTGACACCGAGGCGTTCATCCAAAGCCTGATGGACGTGGCCCGCGAGCTGGGGCCGATCTTCCGCCTCACGACGCCGGCGGGCTCCTCGCTGTTCGTCAGCTCGCGCGAGCTGGCCGCCGATGCCTGCGACGAGCAGCGCTTCGACAAGCACGTGCATGGCGCGCTGGAGAACATCCGCGACTTCACCGGTGACGGCTTGTTCACCGCCCGCACCGGCGAGGCTAACTGGGGCAAGGCCCACCGCCTGCTCCTGCCGGCCTTCGGGCCCCTGGCGATGCACGGCTATTTCGATGATATGCTCGATATCGCCGACCAGATGCTGGCCAAATGGGAGCGGCTCGGCCCCGACGCGCCGATCGACGTGCCCGACAACATGACCAGGCTGACCCTCGACACGATCGCGCTCTGCGGCTTCGGCTACCGCTTCAATTCGTTCTACCAGCGCGAGATGCACCCGTTCGTCGAGGCGATGGTCCGCGCGCTGCACGAGGCCGGCGCCCGCAACACCCGGCTCTCGGTCCAGAATTGGCTGATGCCCTGGACCCGCAAGCAGTACAAAGGCGACATCGCACTGATGCACGGCATCACCGACGAGCTGATCGCCCAGCGCCGCGCCGGGGAGCCGGCCGACGCCCGGCGCGACCTGCTGGGCCTGATGCTCAGCGCCGCCGATCCGCTGACCGGCGAGCGGCTGGATGACGCCAACATCCGCCACCAGCTCGTCACCTTCCTCATCGCCGGCCACGAAACGACCAGCGGCCTGCTCTCCTTCGCCCTCTACCTGCTGCTCAACAATCCCCAGGCGCTGGCCCGGGCCTCGGCGCAGGTCGATGAGGTGCTGGGCGACCGCATGCCGCGGTTCGAGGACCTGGCCCGCCTCGGCTATGTCGAGCAGATCCTGCGCGAGACGCTGCGGCTCTACCCGACCGCGCCGGCCTTCGCCGTGGCGGCCAAGCGCGACACCATGCTGGGCCGGCGCTATCCGCTCAAGCAGGGCGACGCGGTCTTCATCCTGACGCCGATGCTCCACCGCGACCCGGCGGTCTGGGCCGATCCCGAGCGCTTCGATCCGGGGCGCTTCGATCCGGCCAACGAGGCGGCCATCCCCGCCCACGCCTGGCTGCCGTTCGGCAACGGCCAGCGCTCGTGCATCGGCCGGGCCTTCGCGCTCCAGGAGGCCACGCTGGTGCTGGCGATGCTGCTCCAGCGCTTTGAGATCAGCGCGCCGGGCGGCTACGAGCTGCGGATCAAAGAGACGCTGACGCTCAAGCCCGAGGGGTTCGCCATCCAGGCCCGCGCCCGCCGGCAGATTCGCCGCGGCGCCGCTCCGGAGCCAGTGCGCGCGCCCGAGCCTCAGCCGGCGGCGGCCAGCCACGGCGCGC
>DASWWB010000578.1:0-5927 GCA_036406115.1 Herpetosiphonaceae bacterium | reverse complement strand
GGCCCTGGCGGCGGCCCTGGCGCCGCTCGGCGGCCTGCTGGGCGACGCGGCGCTGATCGCGGCCTTGCTGGGCTTGGGCTGCGTCTGGCTGCTGGCGGGGCGCGGCCGGCAGCCGGCGTGACCGTCGCCGATCAGCGGCTGGCAGCTGAGATTCGCCCGCGGCGGCGCCGGGCATGGTATGATGCTGCCCGCGCGCCGGCCGTCGCGGCGCTGGTTCCGCACCGGCCTGTTGCGGCAAACGAGGGTGACGCAGCGGCTCGTTTTAACCAATCTCTCGAAGCGAGGTAGTTGATGAATCGACATAACGATGATACGCCGATCGACGAGGCGCTGATGGTGCTGCTCACCAGCGCCAGCAATGCGGTCTGGATCGCCCACGGCGAGGCGGGCGAGGCCGGCCGCAAAGAGCGGCTGTCGCTGGCCGGGCTGGCGATCGGCCTGGCCGAGCGCTTGGTCACCGGCGAGACGGTCCCCTCCAGCGAAGCATGCCAGGCGCTCCGCCGGGCGCTGGAAACCCTCGCCCCGCCCGCGTAGCCGCTCGCGCGGCGGCGGAGCCTTCCGCCGCCGCCTGCTTCGCCTCCCCGGCCCGCCCCGCCCTTCGCCTGCGCTCTTTCATGATTGATTGACAAGTTTCTAAATAAAGATTAAGATAGCGCTGTTTCGGTATCGTTACCGGAATCGTTACCGGCAACGATTGCAGCTCAACGGGGAGGATCCGATGGCGCAGGCGAGACCAAGGCGGATGAGGCGGATGGGCGCGCTGCTGCTGCTGGCGCTGGCGTTGCAGGCGCTGGCGGCGCCGCAGCCGAGCAGGGCGGCAGGCGAGACGGTCGGGGTCTGGGTGACGACGGAGGATCAGAGCAAGCTGCTCCAGCAGCAGGCGCCGGCGTCGTTCGGCCCCGACGGCCCGGCCAACGCCACGACGATCGATGTCAACCCCGCCGTGACCTATCAGCAGATGGACGGCTTCGGCGCCTCGCTGACTGACTCATCGGCCTGGCTGATCAACCAGCTTTCGGTGTCGTCGCGCGAGCAGCTGCTCCAGGCGCTGTTCAACCCCTCGACCGGCATCGGCCTGTCGTTCCTGCGCCAGCCGATGGGCGGCTCGGATTTCTCGCTCGGCAGCTACTCCTACGACGACACCTGCTGCGATCTCAATGATTTCACCCTCAGCAACGGCCACGACAACGCCTATATCATCCCCCAGCTCCAGCGGATCAAGCAGATCAACCCGCAGGTGCGGCTGATGGCCACGCCCTGGAGCCCGCCGACCTGGATGAAGACGAGCGGCGGCTGGTACGGCGGCGGCGACGGCAACCCTTCGCGGCTGCTGGGCCAGCACTACGCCACCTACGCCGCCTATTTCGTCAAATACGTGCAGCAGTACGCGGCGCAGGGCCTGCCGATCGATTTCGTCACGCTGCAAAACGAGCCCTACAACAACAACAACGGCATGCCGGCGATGCACATGGATCCCGGCGAGCAGGCCGCGTTCATCAAAAACAATCTCGGTCCGGCCTTCGCCCAAAACGGCATCGGCGCCAAGATCCTGGTCTGGGACCATAACTGGGACGTGCCGGACTACCCGACCTCGGTGCTGAACGACGCGGCGGCCCGCCAGTACGTCGCCGGCGTGGCCTGGCACTGCTACGGCGGCGGCCCCGAGGCCCAGACTGCCGTCCGCAACGCCTATCCTGACAAAGGCGCCTGGCTGACTGAGTGTTCGAGCGGCACCTGGGTCGGCGGCGGCTCCTGGCAGCAGAACGGCAGCTTCGGCGCCAATCTGTACCGCAACGTGCGCCAGCTGGTGATCGGCTCCACCCGCAACTGGTCGCGCTCGGTGATCAACTGGAATCTGGTGCTTGATCAGAGCAACGGGCCGACCAACGGGCCGGGCGCCTGCTTCACCTGCTTCGCCGCCGCGCGGGTCAACACCGCCAGCAAAACCTGGTCGCCAGATGTCGATTACTACTCGCTGGGCCACGTCAGCAAATTCGTGGCGCCGGGCGCCTATCGCATCGCCTCCAACACCTTCGGCGGCGGAATCGAGAACGTCGCCTTCAAGAATCCCGACGGCAGCATCGCGCTGGTGGCGCTCAACGCCGGTGGCTCGTCATCGACCTTCAAGGTGCGCTGGGCCGGCCAATCGTTCAGCTACACCCTGCCGCGCGGCGCGGTGGCGACCTTCCGCTGGAACGCCGGGCCGACGCCGCCAGCCGCCATCCCGGGCCGGATCGAAGCCGAGAGCTTCGCCGCCCAGAGCGGGACCGAGCTGGAGGCGACGACGGACGCGGGCGGCGGCCAGAATGCGGGCTACATCGACGCCGGCGACTGGCTGGACTACCCAGTCAACGTGGCGGCGGCCGGCTCCTACGCCGTTCAGTACCGGGTGGCGTCGACAGGGACGAGCGGGCAGATCCAATTGCGGAGCGGCGCGACGACGCTGGCGACGACGGCGGTGCCCAACACTGGCGGCTGGCAGACCTGGACGACCGTGCAGGCGACGGTCAATCTGGCGGCGGGGCAGCAGACGCTGCGGGTCCATGCCGGCGGCGGCGGCTTCAATCTCAACTGGCTCCATTTCACCGCCGCCAGCGTCGCCTATCCTATCCCAGGCCAGATCGAAGCGGAGGGCTACGCCGCGATGAGCGGGATCCAGCTGGAGGCGACGACGGACGCAGGCGGCGGCCAGAACGTGGGCTATATCGACGCCGGCGACTGGCTGGACTACCCGGTGAACGTGGCGGCGGCCGGCTCGTACACCGTTCAGTACCGGGTGGCCTCGACGGGAACAAGCGGGCAGATCCAATTGCGGAGCGGCGCGACGACGCTGGCGACGACGGCGGTGCCCAACACCGGCGACTGGCAGGCCTGGACGACGGTGCAGGCGACGGTCAATCTGGCGGCGGGGCAGCAGACGCTGCGGGTCCACGCCGGCGGCGGCGGCTTCAATCTCAACTGGCTGCGCTTCGCCAGCGCGGCGACCTGCGGCAGCGCGAACGCCGCCCAGGGCCGCCCGGCCAGCGCCTCGTCGATTGAAAATGCGAGCCTTGCCGCCGCCAACGCCGTCGACGGCAGCGGCGCGACCCGCTGGGCCAGCGCCTGGGCCGATCCGCAATGGCTCCAAGTCGATCTGGGCGCCGCGCGCTCGATCTGCCGGGTGGTGGTGAGCTGGGAGGCGGCCTACGCCACAGCGTTCCAAATCCAGGTGTCGGACGACGGCGCCAGCTGGAGTTCGATCTACTCAACGACCACTGGCGGCGGCGGCACGCAGACGCTCAATGTCAGCGGCGCTGGCCGCTACCTGCGGGTCTATGCGACCGGCCGCGGCACGCCCTACGGCTACTCGCTCTGGGAGCTTCAGGTCAACACCGCGCCCTGACGCCGCCCGTTGACGCGAATCCGAACGGAGCCCCGCAGATGAGATCTGCGGGGCTCCTGCATGCCGGGCGACCGCGCTTCTTGACACAAGTCGCCGCGTGCGGGCACCATGGGCGGCGATCGTTGATTGCTGTGGGGAGGGAGATGCGGCATGGCGCTGACCTGGAACGCTGAACTCGTGCAAGATTTGCTGTATTCGCCCCATCGGCTCCTGCGAGCGGAGCCGTGGCGCTCGTGGATCGTCGCGCAGGGCGGGCTGCCGGCGGTGTACGCCCGCTGCGCCGACCTGCCGCTGGCCGAGCGCGAGCGGGCGATCCTTGCGCTGCTGGTGGCGGAGCCGGGCCTGACGAATGGCCAATACGCCGCCCGGCTGCATATGCATCGGGCGACCTTCCAGCGCGGCTTGCGGCGGCTGGTCGATGCGCTGGCGGTCCACTTGACGGCGCTGGGCGCCGCTCCGCCGGCCGCCGCCAGCCCGTCGCTCCGCGCGCCGATCCCGCAGCCGCCCACGCCTCTGGTCGGCCGCGCCCGCGAGACAGCGCTGGCGGCGGCCTGGCTCCGCGATCCGGCTATCCGCCTCATCACCATCGTCGGGACCGGCGGGATCGGCAAAACCCGTCTGGCGCTGCATGCGGCCCGCCAGCACCGCGAGTGGTTCGCCGACGGCGCCGTGTTCGTGTCGCTCACCGCGATCAGCGACCCGGCGCTGGCGCTGCCGCTCATCGCCCGCGCGCTTGGCGTCCGCGACGAGGGCGAGGATGTGCTGGGCCGCCTGTGCGAGTATCTCGCGCCCCGCCACCTCTGCCTGGTGCTTGACAACGCCGAGCATGTGCTGGAGGCGGCAGACGAGTGGGCGGCGCTGCTACGCCATACGCTGCGGCTGACACTGTTGGTGACCAGCCGCGTCAGCCTGCGGCTATATGGCGAACACCTGCTGGAGGTGCCGCCGCTGTTCGTGCCGCCCCCGGCCCAGGCGCCGACGCTTGCCGAGCTGGCCGGCGCCGAGGCGGTGCAACTGTTCGTGGCGCGGGCGGCGGCGCTCCTGCCCGGCTTTGAGCTGACCGCCGAGACAGCAGGCGCCGTCCGGGCGATCTGCGCGCGGCTCGACGGCTTGCCGCTGGCGATCGAGCTGGCGGCGGCCCAGCTCCGCCACTATTCGCTGGATGAGATTGTGGCGCGCTTGGATCAGCGGTTCGCCTTGCTGACCAACGGGCCGCGCGATGTCGAGCGGCGCCAGCGCGCCCTGGCCAGCACGATCGATTGGAGCTACGAGCTGCTGCCGACGCCGGCCAGGGCGCTGTTCCGCTGGGCCAGCCTCCTGCTCGACGGCTGGGACCGGCCGACGCTGCTGGCGGTCGCCGCCGACAGCCTGGCGCCGGCGCTGGCGGATGAATCGCTCCAGATCCTGATCGATCATCATCTGGTCTATCGCCTGGCCGGCGCCGGCGGGCCGCTGCGCTTCGGCATGTTCGAGACCATCCGCGAATATGGGCTGGATCATGTGCGGGCGAGCGGCGAGGAGCCGGCGCGGCGCGCCCGCCTGCTGGCGCACTGCGAAGCGCTGGCGGCGCCGAGCGAGGCCGGCCTGCTGGGCAAAGATCAGCTCAGCTGGCGCGAGCGGCTGGAGGCCGCCTATCCCAATCTCCGCGCGGCCTTGGGCTGGGCGTTGGCCAGCGACGCCGGTGCCGCGCTGCGGCTGGCGGGCAGCCTCTGGCATTTCTGGGTGGTCCGCGAGTCGTTCCGCGAAGGCCAGGCCTGGCTGGAGGCAGCGTTGGCCGCCGGGCCGGCCGCCGAGCCCGCCGCGGCCGCCCGCGCCTGGCACGGCATGGGCCGCTGCCTGATCGGCCAGAGCCGCTACCTGGAAGCGATCGCCGCCTGCGAGCGCGGCCTGGCGCTGGCCGGCGCCGATGAGCGGCGCGTCGCCTGGCTGCTCAGCGACCTGGGCTACGCCTGGAGCTGCACCGGCGGCTACGGGGAGGCGGAGGCGGCCTACGCGCGCAGCCTGGAGCTGCGCCAGGCGCTGGGCGATCCGAGCCAGATCGGCTTGTCGCGCCTGTACTATGGCACGCTCGTCTACCGCATGGGCGACCGGCAGCAGGCGATCCGCCACTACGACGAGGCGCTGCGGATGTTCCGGGCCGGCGAATACCTGGACGGGATCGCGATGGCGCTCAACAACCTGGGCGTCGCCACGCGCGAAGGCGGCGATCTCCCGGCTGCCGAGCGCCTGCTGCGCGAGTGCCTGGTGGTCCGCCGGCAGCTTGGGATCCGCGCCGGCATCCTGACGACGCTGATCAATCTGACGGAGCTGGCGGCCGACGCCGGCGAGCCGGCTAAGGCGCGTGGCTGGCTCGCCGAAGCGCTGGTCGCCCACGCCTCGCTGGAGGACGCAGCGACGCTGCTGCCCGATCTGGCCGAGATCGCCACCAAAACGCTGCTGGCCGCCGGCGAACTCGCCGAGGCCGCCCGTTTCTGGGGGGCCGCCCAGCAGATCCGCCAGCGCCATGGCACGCCGGTCAACCCGGGCGAGCATGCCTGGTACGTGG
>DASWWB010000577.1:0-2371 GCA_036406115.1 Herpetosiphonaceae bacterium | reverse complement strand
GCTGTTCGCGGAGCGCGCCCGCCGGCCCTGGCGCACGGTGGCGCTGATCAGCAACGCCGCCGTGCTGACGCCGATCGCCCCGGTGCGGGCGCTGGCTGACGAGGCCATCCAGCGCAGCCTGGATATCAACGTCGGCGGCGGCCTGCGGCTGATCAGCGCTTTCGTGCGGGCTTTCCAGGACCACCCGGCGCGCAAGCTCGTCGCCAATATTTCGTCAGGCGCGGCGCGCAAGGCCTACCAGGGCTGGTCGCTCTACTGCGCGGCCAAAGCCTGCACCGAGCAGTTCGTGCGCGCGCTGGCCCTGGAGCAGGCCGGCGAGGCTCATCCGCTGCTCTGCGTCAATATCAATCCCGGGCTGATCGACAGCGAGATGCAGGCCGAGATCCGGCGCGTCACGGCGGCGGAGTTTCCCGACATCGAGCGGTTCGTCGGCTACCAGGAAAGCGGCCAGCTGCGCGCTCCCGCCGCCGTCGCCGCCGAGATCCGCCGCATCCTGGCCGGCGCGCTGGAGCAGGGCGCGACGTATGCGGTGGAGCTTTAGGGGGCAGGGATCAGGGGGCAGGGGTCAGAGGCGTCATTGCGCTTTGGGCGGCGCCCGCCTTTCGTTCGTTCGGCCTGACCCCTGATCCCTGCCCCCGCTCGCCGTTTGCGCGAAGCCGCCGGAAATGCTATACTTCAACGGCACAAGCGAGAATCATTCTCATTAGTGGATAGATGATGAAACAAGAAGAACGCGCGCGCCGCCTGCTGCGCGAACTTGAGTCCCACGGCTACCGGCCGACGCCCCAGCGCGAGGCGGTGTGCTGGGCGCTGGCGCGCCACGGCGGTCATCCCACGGCCGCCGAGATCTTCGAGGCCGTCAAGGCGCTCGGGATCGGCCAGGCTACGGTCTACAACACCATCACTGCGCTGGAAAAGCTCGGCGTCATCCAGGCGCTGCCGCTGACCACCGACGAACACACCCGCTACGATCTCGACACCACGCCTCACGTCAATATTGTCTGCTCCGGCTGCGGCGTGATCATCGATTGCCACGCCCCGCAGCTCGATCTCCTGCTCGCCCAGATCGCCACCCAGGCCGGCGCCGCTTTCGAGTCGGCCAACGTCGTGGTCTACGGGCGGTGCGAACATTGCCAGAAACCCCCGGTATTCGCGGCCTAGGCGAAAAGACAGGCGCGTCGCAGCGCTTGTTTTTTTGCCACTGATTGAGAATCATTCTAAACAAGTTTTTTTGATCATAATCGAGAATCATTCTAAACAAGTTTTTTTGATCATCATCAAGAATCATTCTAAATGGAGGAGCGGTATGACTACGCACAACCTTTCCCGCTTGCCCGCCCGCCCGGCGCCGGCGCTGGATGCCGCCGCCGATGAGCTGGCGGCGCTGCCCTGGATGATTCGCCTGACCGCTGTCTGTTTCGGCGCCACGGCGCTGGGCTGGGCGCTGGGCGCGTTCGGCGCCCCGGTCTGGCTGGCCTGGCTCTGCTACGCGACGGCCTTCGCCAGCGGCGGCTGGTTCCCGCTCCAGGACGCTTGGGCCAGCCTCAAAGCCCGCGAGTTCGATGTGAATTTCCTGATGCTGGTGGCGGCGCTGGGGGCGGCGGCGGTCGGCCAGCCCCGCGAGGGCGCCATCCTGATGTTCCTGTTCTCGCTCTCCAACACGCTGGAGACCTACGCGATGGGCCGCACCCACCAAGCCGTCCAGGCGCTGCTGGAGATGGCGCCCCAGGAGGCGGCGCTGCTCGGCACTGAGGGTGAGCGGCGGGTGCCGGTCGGCGAGCTGCGGATGGGCGACCGGGTGCTGGTGCGGCCCGGCGAGCGCATCCCGATCGACGGACTGGTGCTGGCCGGCGAGTCGGCGGTGGACGAGGCTGCGATCACCGGCGAGTCGGTGCCGGCGGAGAAGCGGCCGGGCGCGGCGGTCTTCGCCGGCACACTCAACGCCCATGGCGCGCTGGAGCTGGAGGTGCGCGCCCCTGCCGGCGACACGACGCTGGCGCGCATCGTCCAGACCGTCGAGGAGGCCCGCGAGCGCAAAGCGCATGCCCAGGACTTCACTGACCGGGTGATCGGCCAGTACTACGCCTACGCCGTGGTGGCCATGACCGCGCTGGCGATCGCCATCCCGCTGCTGTTCCTCGGCTGGGATCTCAAAACCACCCTGTACCGGGCGATGGCGCTGATGGTCGTGGCCTCGCCCTGCGCCCTGGTGATTTCGATCCCGGCGGCGGTGCTGTCGGCCATGGCCAGCGCGGCGCGGCGCGGGATCTTGTTCAAAGGCGGGATGCACCTGGAGGCGGCGGCGTCGATCAAGGCAGTGGCCCTCGACAAGACCGGCACGCTGACGACTGGCGAGCCGGCGGTGGCGCTT
>DASWWB010000576.1:0-1618 GCA_036406115.1 Herpetosiphonaceae bacterium | reverse complement strand
CAGCGAACGGCCGGGCGCCGCGCCGACATCACTCGGCGGGGGCCGCCGCGAGTGCCGCAGCCAGCGCCTGGTCGATCGGCCAGGCCAGGCCGGCGCCCCAGGCGGATTGGAACGCCGGCTCGCCCAGCCGCTCCCGCAGCTCCGCCAGAATCAGCTCGTGCGCCGGCAATTCGATCGGCTCAAGCTCGGCCTGATGTTCGCGGCGCGCGGCGGCGGCGGACGCGAACAGCCGCGCCGCCAGCGCCGGCGCATCGGCGGCGACCACCACCGCTAAACCCTCGGTGTTCCAGATCTGATTGAGCGGCGCTTCCATCTCGCCGATCAACTCCTGGCTTTGGCGGAGCAGGCGGCAGGCGACGGGGTAGTCGCGCTGCTCCAGCGCGAGCCGCCCCAGGGTATAGAGCGACTGGACCCGCGCCAGGGTGTACTCGCTGCGCTCGGCCAGCGCATCGCACTCAGCCAGCAGGACGGCGGCCTCGGCGAACCGCCCGGCGAGCGCCAGATAGTAGCCGAAATCGCTCAGGTACACGGAAAGGCGCGCCGTGGCATACGAGCCGGCGGTCAGCTCGCGGGCGATCACCAGCCCCTCGGCGAACAGCGCCAGGCCGCGCTCAAGATCGACCAGCCCGCCGCAGAGCAATCCCGCGAAGTTGCGCAGGGTGACCGCCAGATGCGGCCGGTCATCCAAGGTTCTGCTGATCGCCAGGGCATCCTCCAGCAGCGCGCAGGCGAGCGGGAAATCGCCCCGATAGCCCTGGATACGCCCGACATTGATTAGCAGCATGGCCTCCTCGCGCGGCGCCGAAACCTCGCGGCACAGCGCCAGGCCGGCGGCGAAGCGGGCGATGGCCTCGCCCTGATCGCCCATGTAAACGGCCAGCGAGCCGGCGTTGAGCAGCGCCGCGACCCGCGCCGGCGTGCGCTCGCCCTGGCCGTGCGCCAGCGCCTGCTCGACCCATTGGCGCGCCTCGTGGCGGGCGCCATGCCAGGTCCAGAACGACTGGAGCGCGTTGGCCATCTCCAACGCCCCGCGCCCGCCGTCGGCCTGGGCCAGGAACCACGCCAGCGCCAGGCGCAGATTGTCCTGATCGCGGACCAGGGCTTCCCGCCAGAGCTTATTGTCGGCACCCTGGAACTGCGCCGCCGCCTGAAGCGCCAGATCGCGAAAAAACGCCGCATGGGCCGCCGCCGCCGCCGCCGCCCAGCCGCGCTGGTCTAGCTGCTCCAGGGCATACTCGCGCACGGTCTCCAGCATGCCGAAGCGCGGCTCCGGGCCGGGCTGGGGCGCGATAAGGTGATGTTCGATCAGCGTCTCCATCAGGTCAAGCAGGCTGATCTCATCCAGCGCCGCGCCCGTGGGCTGCAAACTGCGGCCGAGCGCCGCCGCCGCCGCCAGCGACCAGCCGCCAGCGAACACCGCCAGCGTGGCGAGCGCGGCCTGGGCGTCCAGATCCAGCAGGCGGTAGCTCCAGTCGAGCGTGGCGCGCAAGGTTTGCTGACGCTCCGGCAGATGGCTCGGGCCTCTGCTGAGCAGCACGAGGCGATGGGTGAGCCGGGCCAGCAGCGCGGCAGGAGCCAGGCTGGCGAGCCGGGCCGCCGCCAGCTCCAGCGCCAGCGG
>DASWWB010000575.1:0-5736 GCA_036406115.1 Herpetosiphonaceae bacterium | reverse complement strand
GCTGTTCGCGGCGCTGGCGCTGCTGGCCCTGGCGGTCTCGGCCTGCTGCTCGCGCTCGGCCGCCGCCGCCGGCTGGGGCTCGGCGCTGGCCCTTGGCGGCTTCGTCCTCGATCTGCTGCCCTGGACCGGCCGCCCGCCGCTGGCGTGGGTCAATCCCTGGCACTTCTACGATCCGCCCGGCCTGCTCGCCGGCGGCATGGATTGGGGGGCGGCGCTGGCGCTGGGGGCGATCGGCGCCGGCGCGGCGCTGGTGGCTGTCGCCGCCTTCGGGCGGCGCGATGTGGTCTGATGGGCTTGGCGCGGGCGGGAAGGCGGTCGCGGCGCCTCGTCAATTGGCGCTTGGGGCGCCGCGACCAGCTGATTAGTCTCTGGGGAGGTAGGCGCGGGCCGGTCGCAGCATGCCGAACACCAGGCCGGTCACCGAGCCGAACACCAGGTGCTGGGCCACGAACTCCGGCGTGTAGTCGGTGGCTGAGATCAGGCCGCCGTTGAGCGCCTGGTCGCTGATGAACCAGATCAGGACGCCGAAGATAAAGCCGTAGACCAAGGGGAAGCCGAGCGTCGAAGGGAGATCAAGCACCCCGCGATACACCGCCGCGAACAGCACGCCCAGCAGCGCCGAAAGGGCGAAGTGGACCACGGTGCCGGTCAGGACCGGGACGAACTGGAAGCCCGCCGCGCCGGCGCTCAGCCTGGTGCTGAAGACGCCGGCGATTTCTTGGAGCGGCGTCCAGATGCTGATGCCCTTGGCGAAGGCGATGAGGAGGCTGACGATGCCCATCGCCAGCCCGCCGCAGAGCCCGGCGAAGGCCCCGAGCCCGAGATCCCGGACGGTGAGTCGCGCTGGTCGTGCCTCAGTGACAATCGTGCGTTGCATACGCTGATCTCCTTTCTGAGTGTGCCAATCGACGTTCATCCTGATTCTACTCCCCCGAGATTGGAATCAGATGTTAATAACTATGACATGCTGATCTCAATCCGCGGCGCCCAAGCTACGGCGCCGCACCACGCCGCCTTAGCTGCATGGTGCGTGCCTAGGCCGTCTGCGGCCCCGTCAGCTTGCCGGAGCGCCAGGCCGACCAGGCCGCCAGCCCCGCTGCGATCAGCGCGCCGGCGCCGGCGGCGACCGCCAGGGTTTGCGCGTCCTGCTGCTTGACGACAATCCCGGCGTAGGCCCAGACGATCACCAGGGCGTAGAGCGGATCGGCCGCCCGCCAGCTGATGAAGGCCGTGATCGCCAGGCCCACCACGAGCAGCGCGACCGCCCAGGTCTCGGCGCTGACGCCGAAGCCGTTCCAGCCGCTGGCGTAGAGCAGGATCGAGGTGTTGGCGACCGTGGCGACCGTCAGCCAGCCCAGGTAGAGGCTGAACGGCGCCCGCCCCAGCCAGCGCTCGGCGTTCGAGGCCGGCGGCCCGGCCTGGCGGATGCGGACATAGATCACGATCAGCGTGACGAGCAGCCCGATGATCAGGATTTCCGAGATCGGCAGCTGGTTGTAGTGCCAGGCGAACAGCCAGGCGCAGTTGAAGCCGCAGCTCACGACGAACGGCCAGCCGATCCGCCGCAGCAGCGGATTCTCGCGCTGGGCCGGCAGCGCCTGCCAGACGGCGAAGGCGATCAGGCCTACGTAGATCAGGCTCCAGATCGAAAACACGTAGCCCGCCGGCGTGAAGCGCGACGGGAAGCGGTCGGAGATTTCGCCGCTGGTCTGGCCGTTGAGCGGCAGGATGTTGGCCAGCGCGTTCACTGTCAGCGTGGCGACGAGGCCGATCACCACTCCCGCTTGCCGGACGATATCTCGGTTCATTGCTTCCTCCTGTTCAATCGCATGACGAATCCTGTGCAAGCTATTTCGCAGCGGCGGCGCAAGCGGATGGGTCCCGGCGGGCGCGCCCGGCGCTGGTGATACAATAGGCGCCAGCGAAACTAGCTAGCAGACGGAGTCACTGTGAGCCAATCACCGATCGATACGCGGGCCTTGACCGCCCTCAGCCCGCTCGACGGCCGCTACCGGGGCGAGATCGAGGCCCTGGCCGGCCATTTCAGCGAGGCGGCCCTCTGGCGCTACCGGGTGCGGGTCGAGATCGAATACCTGCTGTTCCTCAGCCGCTCGCCGCGCATCCCGTTCGTCGAGCCGCTGGACGGCCAGGCCGCCGGCGGGCTGCGCAACCTCTACCGCCAGTTCAGCCTTGACGACGCCGCCGCGATCGCCGCCTGGGACCGCAAGGTCAACCACGATGTCAAGGCCGTCGAGTATTGGATCCGCGAAAAGCTCGACGAGCGCGGCCTGGGCGCCTACAAAGAGGCGGTCCACTTCGCCCTCACCTCCGAGGATGTCAACAACCTCGCCTACGCCCTGATGGTCCAGGAGTCCCGCGATCTGGTCCTGCTGCCGGCGCTGGCCGAGATCCTCAGCCAGCTGCGCGACATGCAGTTCGCCTACGCCGAGGATCCGCTGCTGGCCCTGACCCACGGCCAGCCGGCCACGCCGACCACTATGGGCAAGGAGCTTGCCGTCGTTGCCGCCCGGGTCAACCGCGCGCTGGGGACATTGGCCCAGACCCGCCTGACCGGCAAGCTCAACGGCGCCACCGGCACTTTCGCCGCCCACGTCGCCGCGCTGCCGGAGGTGGATTGGCTCACGTTCAGCGCGGCGTTCGTCAAGTTCCTGGGGCTGGAGCCGGTGCTGCTCACCACCCAGATCGAGCCCCACGACACGCTGGTCGAGGTCGGCGACGCGCTGCGCCGGCTCAACACCATCCTGGTCGATCTGGCCCAGGATTGCTGGCGCTACATCTCGGACGGCGTGTTCGGCCAGGCGGCCGCCGCCGGCGAGGTCGGCTCCTCGACGATGCCGCACAAGGTCAATCCGATCGATTTCGAGAACGCCGAGGGCAATCTGCTGCTGGCCAACGCCATGCTGGAGTTCTTCGGCCGCAAGCTGCCGATCTCGCGGCTCCAGCGCGACCTGTCGGACAGCACGGTGCTGCGCAACCTGGGCGTCGCCTTCGGCCACAGCCTGTTCGCCTACCGCCGGCTGCTCAAGGGCCTGCGCAAGCTCAGCTTCAACCGCGCGGCGGCGCTGGAGCGGCTGCGGGCCCATCCCGAAGTGCTGGCCGAGGCCGTCCAGACCATTCTGCGCCGCGAAAACTATCCCGAGCCCTACGAGGCCATGAAGCGCCTGTCGCGCGGCCGGGCCATGACTCTGGAGGATCTGCGGGCCTTCGTCGACGGGCTTGACGTGCGGCCCGAGGTCCGCGCCGAGCTGCTGGCGCTGCGCCCGGAAACCTATGTCGGGCTGGCCGCCAAGCTGGCCCGGCGCCGGGATTGAGCGAGGCGCCGATGCGAATTCTGGGGATCGATCCCGGCACCGCGATCATGGGCTGGGGGGTGGTTGAGGCTGACGGCGGCGAGGTGGCGATGATCAGCTACGGCGCCCTCACCACCCCGGCCAAGACGCCGCTGCCGCGCCGGCTGGAGCTGCTGTACAACGGACTGGGCCATGTTCTGGCCGAGTTTCGGCCCGATGCGGCGGCGGTTGAGGAGCTGTTTTTCTCCAAAAACGTGACCACGGCGCTGGCGGTGGGCCATGCCCGCGGCGTGGCGCTGCTGGCGATCGCGCAGGCCGGCGTGCGCCTGTTCGAGTACAAGCCGATGGCCGTCAAGCAGGCGGTGGTCGGCTACGGCGGCGCCGACAAGAAGCAGGTCCAGGACATGGTGCGCATGACGCTCAATCTTGACCACATCCCCCAGCCCGACGACGCCGCCGATGCGTTGGCGATCGCGATCTGCCACGCCTACTCGGCGCCGCTGCTCGGGCGGATTGAAGAACAGGAACAGGAGGGCTGATGGCTCGCCGCACGCGCCGCGCGCGCATCCACGCCGATCTCGACGAGATCGCGCCGAACACGTTTATCATCCACAACGACAAGCTGCGCCCGGTGCTGCGCGGCGAGGGCGTGGCGATCGGCCACACCTTCGAGCTGGTCAGCACGCGGCGGGCCGGGCTGCTGGCCCGCCTGCGCATCCGCCAGTTCAATGTCCGCACGCTGCACAGCCGGCTCCTGCGCCTGCCGCCGCTGCCCGCCGCCACGCCGCCCGGCGAGACAGTCTGGCGCGAGATCAGCCAGCGCGAGCGCTGGAGCCGCTTCGACCACGACACGCTGCGCTGGCGCGACATCAAGCCCGAGACTCGCGGCGGCAAGCCGGCGCTCGGCGTCGCCCTCGGCGAGATCCTGCGCCGCCGCCACTCGCGCGGGGCCGGCGCCTATTTCCAGGCCGCGCCCGAGGGCAAGGGCGGCCTCAATCTGCTGCCGCTCGGCGAGACCGAGGCCCTGCTGCGCGGCTACGCCCAGGCCACCGCCGACAGTGATATCTTGGTCGATGTCGAGGCCCGGGACGCCGACTACCTGCTGCCGCTCCCGTTTGTGCTGCCCAGCCCGCACCTTGAGCTGCTGCGCCGGATCGGCACGCAGCTCAAGGAGGGCGTGCTGATCGCGCCGGTCGGCTGGAAGCTGGCGGTCGCCACGCTCCACAGCCTCAATCTGCGCCCGTCCGAGGGCGATATCGAGGTTGTCGAGTTCGATGAGGTCTTCGAGGAGTGGGAGGAGATGGACGCCGACGAGGACGAGGATGACGACGAGGACGACGAGTGAAGCTGAGCTGGATCGATGACGGGCTGCTCGCCGCCGGCTCCCTGCCCTACACGGCTGAGGACCTGCGCTCGCTCCGCAGCCAGGGCGTCCGCTCGATCCTGTCGCTCACCGAACATCCCATCACCCGCTTCCGCAGCGTGACGCCGGCGCTGCTGGCCGAGCTGGGCATCGAGTGCCTCCACGCGCCGGTGGTCGACAATCTGGCCCCGGACGAGGCCCAGGCCGCCCGCATCCTGGCCTGGTTCGCGGCGCTCGACCCGGCCCGCCCGGCCTACGTCCACTGCAACGCCGGCATCGGCCGCACCGGGACGGTGCTCCAGCTCTACTTTTTGTGGCGCGGGCATGGCCTGGAGGAGGCCGAGCGGCTGGTCCGCGCCCGCCGCCAGCAGTGCGTGCTGATCTCGCCGGAGCAGCGCGCCTTCCTCCGCCGGTTTGTCCGCGACCCCTAAGCCATTGGTTGGATTGAGTGGCTTCCGGCGCTTCCTACAATGAATCCGTGGCCGCACTGGCGCGGCCGCCCACCCTTAGCTTGAAGGAGACCCCATGACCGCGACTATTCCCGCGCGCAGCGAGATCGCCCGCGAGCACACCTGGGACGCCGCCAGCGTGTTCGCCTCGGACGCCGATTGGAACGCTGAGTTCGACAAGGTCACCGCGATGCTCGCCGACCTGGCGCGCTTCCAGGGCCGCCTCGGCGAGGGGCCGAACGTCGTGCTGGACTGCCTGCGCCACTTCGAGCAGATTCTCCGCAGCGTCGGCAAAATCTACATCTACGCCAGCATGTTCCACGAAGTCGACACCGCCGACCAGGAGGCCACCGGCAAGAACGCCCGCGCCATGAGCATCTACGGCCGCATGATCGGCGCCGCCGCTTTCATCGATCCCGAGCTGATCGGCGTCGGGTTCGATACGCTCCGCCAGTGGATGGAGGAATCGGCGGAGCTGGCGGTCTATCGCCAGCACATCGATCAGCTTGAGCGGCGCCAGCAGCATATCCGCTCCGCCGAGATCGAGGAGATCCTCGGCCAGACGATGGAGCCGTTCTTCACCGCCAACGCCACCCACGGCATCCTCGCCGAC
>DASWWB010000574.1:0-6293 GCA_036406115.1 Herpetosiphonaceae bacterium | reverse complement strand
CCACCGCGACATCCATCCCAACCCGCCGACCTACGACGAGGTCCGCGACGCCGCCCTGGCCTTCGCGCCGCCGATCAAGGCCGCCGACCCCGGCGCCCAGGTGCTCGGCCCAGCGGAGTGGGGCTGGTGGGGCTACTTCTGCTCGGCCCGCGACATCGTCGTCAGCGGCTTCTGCGCGGCGAACTCCGTCGACCGGGCGGCCCACGGCGGCACGCCCTTCCTGCCCTGGTACCTGGGCCAGATGAAACAGTACCAGGACACGCACGGCACGCGCATCCTCGACTACCTGGACATCCACTACTATCCGCAGGCCAACGGCGTGGCCCTGGATGTGGCCGGAAACGCCGCGACCCAGCAGCTCCGCCTGCGCAGCACCCGCTCGCTCTGGGATCCGACCTACCTCGACGAGAGCTGGGTCGCCGATGTCGAGGGCGGCAGGGTCCAGCTCATCCCGCGCATGAAAAACTGGATCGCCGGCGCCTACCCGGGCACCAAGCTGGCGATCACCGAGTACAACTGGGGCGGCATGGAGCATATCAACGGCGCGCTGGCCCAGGCCGACGTGCTGGGGATCTTCGGCCGCGAGGGCGTCGATCTGGCCACGCTCTGGAGCCCGCCCACGGCCAATCAGCCCGGCGCCTTCGCCTTCCGCATGTACCGCAACTACGACGGCGGCGGCGGCAGCTTCGGCGACATCGGCGTGAACGCGGCGAGCGCCGACCAGGCCCGGCTGGCGGTCTACGCCGCCCAGCGCTCCGGCGACAACGCCCTGACCGTGATGGTCATCAACAAAACCGGCGGGGCGCTGACCGGCGATCTCAGCCTGGCCGGCATGACGCCCGGCTTGCAGGCCCGGGCCTACCGCTACAGCGGCGCCAACCTGGCGGCGATCGTCGCCCAGCCCAACCTGGCGATCAGCGGCTCGGCCATCAGCGCCAGCTTCCCGGCCAACTCGATCACCCTGCTGATCATCCCGCCCGGCGGCCAGCCGCCCCGCCGCGCCTACCTGCCGGTGGCGATGCGGTAGGTTTGGCGAGGGGTCAGGGATCAGGGATCAGGCCGAACGTCGGCAGCGCGGGCGCCGAGTGACGAGGGGTCAGGGATCAGGGATCAGGCCGAACGTCGGCAGCGCGGGCGCCCCCAAGAAGCTGATTGAGGCTTCTCGCCGGCCCTGACCCCTGACCCCTGACCCCTGACCCCTTAAAACCCCAGCCAGCCCATCCGTGGCGCAACCCCTGCTATAATCTCGCAGTTCGGCGTGATCGAAGTGGGGAGTGTGATATGCAAATGTGTCCTCGCTGCGGGGCTGACAACCCTATGACGGCGAATGATTGTGAAATCTGCGGCGCGCAGCTGCGCGGGCTGCTGGGGCGAGGCACCGTGCTCCAGGGCCGCTACCGGGTCGAGCAAGTGCTGGGCGTCGGCGGCTACGGCGCCGTCTACCTGGCCCAGCACCTGCTGCTGGAGCACCCGATCGCGCTGAAGGCGCTGTTCGACACCACCGAGGAGGCCCAGCGCCAGTTCCGCCGCGAGGCGCAGCTGCTGGTCAAGCTGCGCCATCCCGGGCTGGCCACGGTCAGCGACTCGTTCATCGAGGCTGACGGCATCCAATATTTGGCGATGGAGTATGTCGAGGGTCCCAGTCTGGTCCATTATGTCGATCAGGGCGGGCCGGCCCCGGCGCCGCTCGTCGCCGACTGGGCGCGCCAGCTGCTCGACGTGCTGACCTACATCCACGGCCAGACGCCGCCGGTGATGCACCGCGACATCAAGCCCGGCAATATCATCATCAAGCCCGACGGGCGCGCCGTCCTGGTGGATTTCGGCATCGCCAAAGCCGGCACCGAGACCGCCACGACCATGGCCGCCCGCGCGATCAGCCCCGGCTTCTCGCCGCCCGAGCAGTACGGCCAGGGCAGCACCACGCCGCGCTCCGATCTCTACGCCCTCGGCGCCACGCTCTACTTCGTGCTGACCGCGACCGTGCCGCCCGACAGCCTGGAGCGCGCCTTCGGCTCAGCCGCCATGGCGCCGATCAGCAGCCTGGCCCCGGACACGCCGCCGGCGCTGGAGGACGCGATCGAAACCGCCCTCCGGCCCAAGGCCGACGAGCGCTGGCAGAACGCCGCCGAGTTCGCCGCCGCCCTGACCGGCGCGCCGGCGACGGTCGCCATTCGCGCGCCGGCGACCATGGCCGTGCCCCAGACGATCCGCCTGCCCGAGGTCGCCGCCGCGACGACCCAGGTCCTGCCCGACCGCGACAAACAACGGCGCCAGCTGCTGCTCGGCGGCGGGCTGGCGGCGCTGGCCCTGGTCGCCGCGCTGATCTTCGTCTTCACCAGAGGCAAGGCGCCGAGCGGCCCGGCGGTCACGGTCGCCCAGCCCACCGCCGATCCGCGCGCGATCGCCCTGCCGCCCAGCGTCGATGTCAGCGCCGCGGCGCCGATCACCCTGGAGAACGCGGCGACAGTCACGCGCACGGCCCAGATCGGCCGCCCGGCCCTGGTCCAGGCCCTGTTCGCGCCCGGCGGCGGCGGCCAGCGCCTGGCGGTGGCCACCACCCAGAACATCGAAATCTACGGCGACACCGGCAAGCTGCTGCTCCAGATCCCGGTCGGGCGCCGCTCGATCACAGCCCTTGAGTGGAGCGGCGACGGCAAGCAGCTGGCGGTCGGCCGCGCCGACGGCCTCATCCAGCTCCGCCAAGCCTCCGACGGCAAGCTGCTGCGCGAGCTTGAGGGCCACACCGACGCCGTCAACACGCTGGCCTGGGATCCCTTCAATCCGCGCCTGGCTTCCGGCGGCGCCGATCTGACGATCAAGCTCTGGGACACCAACGGCGGCAAGGAGCAGCGCACGCTCAGCGGCCACACCGCCGAGATCACCGACCTGAGCTGGAAATCCGACGGCGGGCTGCTCGCCTCCGGCAGCGCCGACAGCACGGTGCGGATCTGGAACGCCTACACCGGCGCCGAGGAGCGCCAGCTGCAAGCCGCCGGCGAGGACAGCTGGCTCTACGGCATCAGCGACGTCACCTGGTCCGACGCCTCCGGCGATCCGTTCCTGGCCGCCGCCTACCCGTTCCGCGACGTGCGGATCTGGCGGGTCAGCGACTGGCAGGAGATCCGCGCCCTGCCGATCGCCACCGCCAGCTACGGCGCGCTCGACTGGAAACCCTTCGAGACCGAGCTGGCGATCGGCGGGATGGATGGGACGATCTTCCGCTACAATCTGACCAACAGCGTCTCCCAGACCATCAGCACCGCCTTCCCGCGCCTCGGCGGCCTCGACTGGCGCTCCGGCGAGCTGGCGGTCCAGAGCGCCGACCGGCTGGCGGTGATGGACGAGCAGGGCGCCGAGCGCTGGAGCATCACCGGCTTCCAGCGCCGGCTCATGCAGGCCGAGTGGAGCCCGGACGGCGCCCAGGTCGCCACCCGCAGCGCCATCAACCCGACCGTGCCCGGCTGGGTCCAGATCTGGGACGTGGCGATTCCGCAGCCGCCGATCGCCCCCATCTCCTCGACCGAGCTGTCGGGCATCGATTGGAACCCCGAGACCAAGCAGCTCCTGATCGCCGGCTGGCATGATCTCAGCGCCTGGCAGCCCGGCTCCTGGCAGCGCACGGCGGTGGTCTCGACCTACGTCACGCTGCCGGATCAGATCATCCCGACCTCGCCGTTCCAATCGCTGTTCGAGAGCGCCTGGAACCCGGCCGGCGACCGCGTCGCCACGGTCGGCTCCAAGGGCGAGCTGGCCTTCTGGAAGCTCGACGGCGGCACCTTCGCCAGCGACGGCATCACCGTCACCGCCCACGCCGACACCGGCCGCGGCATCGACTGGAATCCGGCCGGCACCAGGGTCGCCACCACCGCCGACGACGGCTTCCTGCGCGTCTGGGACGCCGAAACCCACGAGATGGTGTGGGAAAGCCCGCAGGAGGCCAGCTTCCAGGCGGTGGGCTGGAGCCCCGACGGCAAGCTGATCGCCACCACGACCCTCGACAGCCCGGAGGTCAAAATCTGGGACGCCGAGACCGGCGCCGTCAAGCGCACGATCACCTTCAAGGAAAACGGCATCCGGGCCTTCAATCTCGCATGGAGCCCTGACGGCACCATGCTGGCGACCGCCAACACCGACCGGCGGATCCGGCTCTGGAACCCCGCCGCCCCCGCCGACGACGGCGCGCTGCTGGCGGTGCTGGGCGAGGGCACCGACATCTGGCGCAGCGTGGCATGGCATCCGCAAAGCAAAGCCTTAGTTTCAGCAGGAGAAGATGGCACACTCTTCATTTGGAGCATCCCGCGCTAGGGGCGGGGCGGCGGATCCGGCGCGCTTCTGGCTGGCCCAGGCCGGCGGCGCGCTGCTGGCGCTGCTGGTCTTGCTGGCGCTGGCCCCGGCGCTGGGCAAAGGCCTGGAGCGCGTGCGCTACACCGTGCCCAGCCCCTCGCCGGACGACGGCCTGGAGGGCACGCTGCTCCACGAGGCCCAGATCGTGCGGCGCGGCGAGCCGCTGTACCGGCCGGTCGTCGCCGATGAGTTCGTTTCGGCGCCCTACACCCCGGGCTACACCGTCGTGCTGGCGGCCTGGCCGCTCGATCCGGCGGCGCCCTTCAGCGCCGGCAGGACCATCTCGCTCGTCGCCATGCTCCTGGTCGGCGCCGGCATCGGGCTGTTCGTCGGCCTGCACACCCGGCTCTGGTGGCTGGGCCTGATCGCGGCGCTGTGCTGGCTGGCCTTCGCGCCGGCCCAGCTCTGGGGGACGCGGCTCAAGCCCGACGCCCTGGCCCTCGCCTGCACGACCCTCGGCCTGTGCCTGGCCAGCGTCCGCGACGGCCGGCTGGCGGCCTGGAGCGCCATCCCGTTCGCCCTGGCCTTCCTGACCAAGCAGACCGCGCTGCTGGCGCCGTTCGCCGTCGGCCTCAATCTGCTGTTCACCAACCACCGGCGGGCCATCCACTACGGCCTGGTCTGCGCGCTGGCCTTCGCCGCACCCTATTTCAGCCTGGACGTGGCGACCGGCGGCTGGGCCAGCGCTCACATCTGGGGCCTGCACCAGCGCTCCTGGTGGAGCTTCGCGCTGTTCTGGAAATATGTCGAACTGCTCAAGTGGTCGCTGCCGCTGGTCGGATTGGCTCTGCTGGCGCTGCCCGAGGCCCGCCGCAACCACGCCTACCGCCAGGCGCTGCTGTTCATGGTCGCGGCGCCGGCGGCGATGTACGGCGCCGGTGAGATCGGCGCCCATCACAACCATCTGCTGGAGCCGATGCTGGCCTTCACGCTGGCCGGCGGGCTAGGGGCCGGATTGGCGTTCAGGCGCTGGGGCGACGGGCTCGGGCGCCGCTTGGCGGTCGGGGCCGCCGCGCTGCTGCTGGTGATCCAGGGCCTGGCGCTGCGCGAAACGCCGGCGTGGTACGGCGGCGAGTTTTTCCCGCCCTCGCTGGAACGCTACGTCACCTATCTCAGCTCCAAGCCCGGCCCGGTGCTCGCCGACAACGTCGCCCTGGTCGTCAGCGCCGGCAAGCCGCTGCCGTTCGACGATCCGTCCACGATGGGCCCGGCCATCCGCTCAGGCCTGTGGGATCCCGCCAAGCTCCACGAGGCGATTCGCGCCCGCCAGTTCGACGCGATCTTGCTGGAGGTCGATATCGAGGCCGAAACCAAGGACGCGAGCGGCAGATGGACCGACGAAACCCTTGAGCTGATCAAAGCCCACTATCAGCTGGAGTTCCGCGACACGCTCAAGGCCTACGTCCCGCGTCCGTAGCCCTTCCCCTCCCCGCAAGCGGCGGCGCCGGCCTGATCAGCTCGATCGGGCCGGCGCCGCTTTAAGCGTGCGAATTGGGCCTTGACAGATTAGAGCAATTACTCTATTATCAAATTAGAGTAATTGCTCTATCACAATCGAGGCGCCGATGAAGACCAAAACCAAGATCGCCGAGGCCGCGCTGGCGCTGTTCAACGAGCAGGGGACGGCGGCGGTCTCCACCAACCACATCGCCGAGGCGGCCGGGATCAGCCCGGGCAACCTGTACTACCACTTCCGCTCCAAGGACGAGATCATCAGGGCGCTGTTCGATCAGCTCAGCGCCAGCTGGGACGCCGCGTTCGCGCTGGACGGCGGGATGCCCGGCCTGGCGGATCTGGAGCGGATGGTCCGGGCCAACTTCGAGGTGATGTGGCGCTTCCGCTTCTTCTACCGCGAGCTGATCGTCCTGCTGCGGCGCGACCAGGGGCTGCGCGAAAACTTCGCCGCGATCCGCCGGCGCGGGCTGGCCGATTTCGCCCTCCTGGTC
>DASWWB010000573.1:0-6476 GCA_036406115.1 Herpetosiphonaceae bacterium | reverse complement strand
AGCATCCCGCCGGCGAGCCGCTCGCCTTCACCCGCCAGACCCTTGAGCAGGCCCGGGTCCAGCCCCGGACGCCGCGCCTCCGCTGACAGGCCGCTCACAAGCTGATTCTCAGGATGAGCCGGGCGTGACCGGCGGCCGAGGCTGACGGCATAGGTCCGGCGGCGCCGCGCTGCTATGCTGGCTGCAAGCAATTCAATCAAGCAGCGAGGAGCAACGCAATGGCACGATGGCTGAGGATCGCCCTGGCGGCGATGATGGTTGGCGGCATGCTGGCCTGGGGCCGGCTCGGCGGCGCGGCGGAGGCGCGGATGGATCTGATCGAGCAGCTGTGGGCGCGCTACGATCTGCCCGTGGCCAACGGCGAGGCCAGCCGCTCCTGGACGTGGGGGCCGAAGGGCGTTTACCGCCGCGAGTGGACCAGCGTCAGCGAGGAGTTCCGCGACTCGCCCGGCGGCAACCGCCAGGTGGTCTATTTCGACAAAGCGCGCATGGAAATCACCGATCCCGCCGCCGACGCCCGCTCGCCCTGGTTTATCTCGACCGGCCTGCTGCCGATCGAGCTGATCACCGGCCGGCTCCAGGTCGGCTTCGACGATTTCCGCCAGCGCGCCCCCGCCGCCATCTCGGCGATCGGCGACGCCGGCGGCTACCCGACCTATGCCGATTTGAACGCGGTATTCGAGTCGCCCGGCCCTGCCGCCCGGGGCGAGCTGGGCAAGCCGGCGACCAGGCTGCTCAACGCCGACGGCTCGATCAGCCAGCTGGCCGCCGACGCCGGCGATCCGGCCACGGTCCTGGAGCAGGGCGCGAACGGCCATCTCGTCCCGCGCGCCTTCGTCGCCTTCCAGACTCAGCGCGGCCCGCTGGTTGAGTTCCGCCAGCAGCCCGGCACGCCGACGCCGCCCCAGACGCCGACCGCGACCGCGATCCCGGCGCCCTATGCCCCGCCGCAAGCGACTGCGGCGCCGGTCACCCCGACGCCGGAGCGGGTGCGGACTGAGGGCCAGCTCTACGATCCGCTGTTCACCTTCGGCCTGCCGGTCACCGCGCCCTATTGGGTCAAGGCCCGGATCGGCGGCGTCGAGCAGCCGGTGCTGTTCCAGGTCTTCGAGCGCCGGGTGCTGACCTACAATCCCGCCAACCCGCCGGCCTTCAAGGTCGAGATGGGCAATATCGGCCGCCACTACTACCAGTGGCGCTACGCCGCCGAGCCCTTCTCGCCGCCGTTTTTCGATTGGAACCAGGCGGCGGTGCAGAGCTACGCCGATCCCGCCGCCCGCTACACCCTGGAGCTGGAGTGGCGCGAGTTCCCGGCCAACGCCCCCGCCGGCACCGTGCCGCCCGACCGCGAGGCGACCTACCGGCTCTATTTTTCGCCGGACAACGGCCAGACCCGCGAGCTGCGCTCGTCAGGCGTGACCGGCCGCTGCAAAATCGTGGCGGTGGCGCTGGTCGCGCCGCGCCAGCAGCCGGCGACCGCCGACGAGATCGGCCTGGCGACCCAGTGCGCCGATAATCCCAGCGCCGCCCGGGGCGCCGGCGTGACGATCAAACAATCGACTGACGGCGGCCGGACGTTCTGGACCGCGATGGGGTTCTAGGATGGGGAGCGGGCGGCCGGAAGCCCGGGCCGCCCGCCTCGCTCACAGGCAGCCCGCCGCCAGCTGCCGCCACTGCGCGGCCATCGCTTCGGCGGCGATGGCGTTTTTGCGCCAGGCCGCCACGCAGTCGCAGCGGTAGGGCGCGCCGACGGTCCGCAGCACCCACGCCTCGTATTCGCCGATCCAGCGCGCCGCCGCCGCCAGCAGCATCCTGGCGCGCAACCACTCCTCGGCGGTCGCCGGCAGGCGGGCTGGCGGCAGCTGGTCCAGCGCCCAGACATCGGTCGGCGCTGCGGGCGCGGCCATCAGCAGCGGCGCGAACGAGTTGCGCCCCAGGAACAGCTGGCCGCCAGCCCCGGCCTCGAACCAAAGCCCCCAGCCCCAGAGCACGGCGGTCCGCTGCCGGTCTAGGTAGAAGGTGTAGGCGCTGGCGCCCAGCTCGCCAGCCGGCGGGCGATGGCGCCGGAAGCCGTAATCCAGCAGCAGATTGCCCTCGGCCCGCCGAATGTCCCGCCCCCAGCACCAGCACTGCTGGCCGAACAGTTTGGCCCCGGCGTTGCGCAGCCGGGGCGGCAGCGCCTGGCCCGCGGCAGCGCCCGCTTGTGTCTGTGTCATCAGATCCTCCGTCAATAAATGATACAAAGTATCATTAATAACGAAGAATTGTCAAACGAATGCTAGCGGCGGGCGGTGGCGGGCGGCGGCTCGTGGGTGAAAAAGTCCTGCTTGAAGCGCTCGCGGTAGCTGTCGACGAGCTGACGGACCCGGCTTTGGTCGGGCGAGACGGCGATCAGGCCGGCGTGATGGCGCTGGTTGAGCCGCCAGACAATCTCCGGGTCGTCGTAGGCGCCGGTGTCGGGATATTCCTGGCGGGCGAGCGAGGCGACCAGCCCGGCGTAGTCCTGGCGGTGCGGCGGCAGGACGTAGGGCCGGTCCTCGCCGGCGATCTCCAGGCTGGCCCACTCGCGCCAGAGATTGAGGCCGGTCGAGGCCTCGATCATATCGGTGATTCGCGCGCCGCCGACCCGGGCCGCCGATTCGAGGAAATAGAAGCGGCCGTCGGCGCCTTTGATGAACTCGGTGTGGGTCACGCCGCGAACCATGCCCAGGGCCTCGATCACATGGCGGTTCAGCTCGCGCAGCGCCAGGTCGTCGGCCGAGCCGCGCTCGACGGTGAAGGTGCCGAAGATCGCGCCCTGCTCCATCAGCTCCAGAATCGGGCAGCAGTACTGGTGAGTCTCGACAAAGATCACCTCGCGCTCGGCGACAATCGCATCGACGTGGAAAATATCGCCGGCGACGAACTCCTCAAGCAGGCAGTGGGACTGCTGGTGGCCGAGCTGGTCGAGGCTCCGCCACAGCTGCTCGGCGTCGTAGATTTTGCGGATGCCGAGGGCGGAGGCGTCGGCGCGCGGCTTGAGCACCCACGGCGCCGGGACCTCGGCCATGAAGGCCCGCAGCCGGTCGTAGTTGAGGACGTGGGCGAAGCGCGGCCCGGGGATGCCGGCGCCGCTGGTCTTGACCCGCATCGCCAGCTTGTCGCGGAAGTAGCGGGCGGTGGTGTCGCCCATGCCGGGCAGGCGCAGGTGTTCGCGCAGCGCCGACGCCGTCTCGACATCGAACTCCTCGAGCGCGACGATCCGGTCAAGCTCCATGCCGCGAGCCATGTAGCTGACATGCTCGATCACGGCTTTGCGATCGTACATGTCGACATAATCGACGCCGGCCAGGATCTCGCGCGGCCACTCGTAGCCGGCCAGCTTCTCCTGGGTCAGCAGGAAGACCTTGCAGCCCTGCGCCGCCGCAGCGCGCATGAACTCGCCGCCCTTTTCGTCGCTGGCCAGGCAGATCATCGTCAGCGGTCGTTCGTCAGCCATCGGTGCCTCCGTGCTTCATGCGGCGCTCCGCCGCTAATTAATGCATTCGACCCAGAACCAGCGCTCGCTCAGGCGTTGTTTGGCAACCATTCTCCCGCTCGGGCAGTCGGCGAGGTCGCCGGCCGGGGCGTAGGCGTAGCCGTCGGAGCCTAGAAGGTGCCGGGCGGAGCGCCCAAAAAACACATAATTGTCAGCCCGGTAGTCGATGATCTCGATCGTGCCGTAGGGCCAGTCGGGAACGTCGCGGCTGCCGGAGCCGCTGTCGAGCAGGCCGGGTGCCAGTCGCTCGCGGACCTCGCGGGTGCGCCACTCGTCGAGCCGCAGCGGCAGATCGGAGCTGGCGACACCGAAGGCCAGGAGCGGCGCCAGCACGCGCAGGACGAGCGATGCCCAGAGCAGCGGCCGCCGCCAGGCCAAGGCCCACAGCAGCGCCCGGACGATCGCGCCCAAGCCGACCAGCAGCCAGGCGCCCCAGAGCAGGAACATGCTATCAAGCGACAGCAGCGCCAGCGCCAGCGCCAACCCCGCGCCCAGGAACAGCAGCGACCAGATCAGGCCGCCGATCCCGCTGGGCGGCGGGAGCGCGGCGGCATCGGCGGATTCGCTTGGCGCCGGGCCCGCATCAGTCATGTCGCTCCTCACTCCGGGTTGCAGTAGGCCCAGAACCAGCGCTCGGCCAGCCTGGTGCTCTGGACCAGCTCGCAGCCGCCGATGCTGGCCGGCAGCTTGTCGGCGGGGGCGTAGACATAGCCGCGCCGGACGCCGAAATCATCGGCGCGAAGGAGCAGCAGCGCGCAGTCGGCGCCGGCGCAGGCCGACTCGACCGGGCCGTAGCTCCAGAGCGACTCGCCGTCCGGGCCGGTCGTGGCGACGCTCGGGCTGTTGCGGACGGCCTCGGGATCGCTCGCGAAGCCGGCGGCGATCGCGTCGCGGGCGGCGCTGGTGCGGGAGAAATCGATCCGCACGTCGAGGCCGGAGAAGGCCAGTCCGACATACAGCGCCAGCGCCAGGCCGTGGAGCGCGAAGGGCAGCAGATTGCCCTCCGGCCGCTTGCGGAAGCGCCAGGCGGCGACGAACGAGTTGCCGAAGCCGACCATCAGCGCGCCCCAGGCGACCCAGTGCAGGCCCAGGCCGAACAGCGCGAGCCAGGTCATCATCGCCACAATCAGCAGGCCCCAGGCCAGGCTGCCCAGCTTCCAGCGGCTGACGAGGCCGCCAGGCGTTGTGTCGCTCATCGAGTTCTCCTTAAATGATCGGATTCGCGGCGGCTTAGCTCCGGCTACAGCGGATCCAGAACCACTGCGCGCTCAGCCGCTGTTTCAGCGCCAGATGGCCGACGACGCACTGCTGGACATCGCCCGCCGGCGCGTAGAGATAGCCCTCGTTGCCGAAATCGGCGCGCGGCAGAAAGACTTGGGTGGCGACCTCCGTGGGCGTGAACTCGATCGACCCGTGCGGCCAGTCCGGGTGTTTCACGCCCCATCTGCCGGCGGGAAATCCGTCAGGGTCGGCGAGGACCTCGGCGACGACCCGCTCGCGCGTCGCGCGGGTGCGCCACTCATCGACGGTGATCGGCAGATCCGAGTTGGCCACGGCAAAGATGATCAGGATGGAGGCTGTGGCGACGAGGGGGGCGCCTATACCTTTGCCGCCCGCCAGCTCCATTCCCAGCGCCGCGAACCACCAGACGAGCAGCCACAGACCGAGCAACATCCCCCCGCCTGACAGCAGATCCATCCCGTACAGCGGCGAGGCGAGGGCCGGCGCGCCGGCGACGAGCAGCGACCACCAGGTGGCGGGCCGCAGGCGGATGGATCGGAGGGAGCTGATGAGCCTGCGCATGCTGCCTCCCGGCTATTCGGCCGGCGCCTCGGCGGGCGGCGCGGCTTGCTCCTTGGGCTGCTTCTTGGGTTTGGGGGGGGCGTCGGGATCGACGTTGACGATGTTCATAGCCTTGAGGACGCCTTCGCGCAGCACCAGCTCGCAGGCCTCGACGGCCCGGTCGTAGAGCTTGGGCAGCTGCTCGCGCTCGGCGGCGCTCCAGTTGCCGAGGACGAAGTTGGTCACCTCCCAGCCGGCGGGCGGGCGGCCGATGCCGAAGCGCAGCCGGCCGAAATCCTGGCCGCCGAGGTGCCTGATCGTCGAGAGCATGCCTTTCTGGCCGCCGGCGCTGCCCTGGCCGCGCAGGCGCAGGGTGCCGAAGGGCAGGTCGAGGTCGTCGTAGATCACCAGCAGCTCGCTGGCGGGATCGATCTTGTACCAGTTGGCGAGGCCGGCGACCGAGATGCCGCTGTCGTTCATAAAGGTTTGCGGCCGGGCCAGGGCCACGCGCTGGCCGTTGATCTGGCCCTCGGCGATCCGCGCCTGAGAGCGCTTGCCGTCGAAGGAGAGGTTGTGGCGCCGCGCAAGCTCGCTGACGCACTGGAAGCCGACGTTGTGGCGGTTGTTGAGGTACTTCTCGCCGGGGTTGCCCAGCCCTACGATCAAAAACATTGCTGCAATCTCAAGTATACTTTTCCAAAACCGAGTCTGAGACAAGGATAGCACAGATGCTGAATCTAGCCCATGCGATCACGCGCCGCCGCTGGTCGGCCCTGGCGCTCCTGCTGGCCCTCGCGGCCTTGCTGGCGCGGCCGGCCGCCGCCCAACACCACGAGCCGGGCGCCGGCGCCCCGGTCTTCGAGCAAACCCAGGGCGACTACCGGATCGTCGTCTACCTGGAGCCGCGGCCGCTGCTCGTCGGCGAGGCCGACATGACGATCGAGGTGACTGATGCCGGCGGCCAGCCGCGCCGGATCTCGGCGCTCAACGTGACCATCCGCTCGCAGGAGATCGGGCTCGACAAGCTCTATCTGGCGCCGCGCGACGAGGCGTCCGGGCCGAACATCCACCGCTCGCACCGGCTCTATTTCTCGGCGGTCGGCGCCTGGGATGTGCGCTTCCAGCTGCTGGACGGCGCGAAGCAGGTCGATTACAAGATGGTGGTCGATGTGGCGCC
>DASWWB010000572.1:0-2603 GCA_036406115.1 Herpetosiphonaceae bacterium | reverse complement strand
TGCGCGTTTCTTGGCGCTTGCGGGCTGCCCGCCGAGCGCAAGCGCCGCCGCAACCAGCCTCCGCCCGCGACCGTCAGACCAGGCGGGGCCGGCGGCGCGGCTGGAGCGCGCGAATCATGGTATAAACGGCGCAAGGAGTGCCGGCGCCACGGGGGAGATTGCGGCGCCCGGCCACTCCGCCCCGCATCGATTGGATCAGAACGCGGAGCAGCCGCGTCTCAAGCTTGGGGCGAATCGCCGCCTCGCGGCCAGATCCCTCCGCCGATAATGGTTTAGATACAATGAAAGGATCCTGCATGACTCAGACGCCTCGCCCATCGTTTTTCCGGGCTTGGTTGGACGCCCCGTTTGTGACGGGTGGGATTCAGCCCAGCTCGCCGTGGCTGGTCTCCGCGATGGTCAATTCGGTCCGGGTGCGCACCGCGAAGGTTGTCGTCGAGCTTGGCGCCGGCACCGGCGCGATCACCCGCGCGATCCTGGCGGCGCTCGGGCCGGAGGGCCGGCTGATCAGCTTCGAGACCAACCCCGATTTCGTCGAATGGCTGAAACAGGATATTCGCGACCCGCGCTTGCAGCTGATTCCGCAGTCGGCCGCCACCCTGCGCTCGGTGCTTGACTCGCTTGAGATTCCCCTGGTCGATTGCATTTTGTCAGGCGTGCCGCTCCAGGCGCTGCCGCCCCCGGTGACCCAGCAAATCCTCGAAGACGTGCGGGCCTCGATGGGGCCGCGCAGCCAGTTCGTCGCCTTCCAGTACACGCCGAAACAGGAGGCTGTGCTGCGCCGCCACTTCCCGGTGGTGCAGCTGGTGCGGCGCGTGTGGCTGAATATTCCGCCGTCGCGGGTCTATCGCTGCGAGCTTGGCCCGGAGGCGGCCGGCCGCTGAGGCGCGCCACCCGCCCCTGATGTCGCAAGGAGGCCGTCGTGATCGAGCGCTATCGTGGTTCGCTGCTGGGCCTCGCCGCCGGCGACGCGGTCGGGGCCAGCGTGGAATTCAAGCCGCCCGGCACCTTTCCGCCGGTGACGGACATGCTCGGCGGCGGCCCGTTCGATTTGCAGCCCGGGCAGTGGACCGACGACACCTCGATGGCGCTCTGCCTGGCGGAAAGCCTGGTCGTCTGCCAGGGCTTCGATCCCGCCGATCAGCTGCGGCGCTACGCCCGCTGGCTGCGCGAGGGCTACCTCAGCAGCACCGGGCGCTATTTCGACAGCGGCCGGACCGTGCGCGGCGCGATCAGCCGCTTCCTCAAAACCGGCGAGCCCTACGGCGGCGACACCGACGAATGGTCGGCGGGCAATGGCTCGCTGATGCGACTGGCGCCGGTCGCGCTGCGCTACGCCGCGCAGCCGCGGGCGGCCGTCGAGTGGGCCGCCGCCAGCTCGCGCACCACCCACGGGGCGCCGGCGGCCGTCGACGCCTGCCGCTATTTCGCCGGATTGATCGTCGGCGCGCTTACTGGCGCCAGCAAAGATGAGCTGCTGGCGCCGCTGTTCGCGCCGTTCCCAGGCTGCTGGGAGGCCGCGCCGCTGGCGGCGGAGGTGCGGGAGGTCGCCGAGGGCTCGTTCAAGCGGCGCCAGCCGCCCGAGATCGAAGCCACCGGCTATGTGATTCGCTCGCTGGAGGCCGCGCTCTGGGCCTTCTGCAACAGCTCCTCCTTCGCCGAGGGCTGCCTGCTGGCGGTCAACCTGGGCTACGACGCCGACACCACCGCCGCCGTCTACGGCCAGCTAGCGGGCGCGTTCTACGGCGAGGCGGCGATCCCCGCCCCCTGGCGCGAGCGGCTGGCGCTGCTGCCGACCATCGTCGGCCTGGCCGAGGAGTTGCACCGCGCGGCCTGGGCGCCGACGGCTGCTGGCGCCGGCCTCGATTGAGTCTCGCCGGGAGCCGCCCGGGAGAGAAGGGAGATCCTGATGTCGCTCAAAGGCGTCGCGAAGGCGACGTTGCAGATTTTGGAGGATGGCCGCTACGAGGGTCCGTCCGGCGCGGTGATTGAGTTCGCCGCCGAGCAGCGCGCCGCTGTCGCCGGGACGGCGCTCTACACGCCGGAGCAGGCCATGGCGCTGATGGAGGCGGATGGGACGGCGGGGCCGCCGCCGCTGATCGAGGTGACCGCCGAATCGACCCAGGCCGCCGCCTACCGCCTGGTGACGGCCGAGGGCTGCGCCGATCCTGTCCTGCTGAATTTCGCCTCGGCGCGCAATCCCGGCGGCGGCTTCCTCACCGGCGCCAAGGCCCAGGAGGAGGATCTGTCGCGCAGCTCCGGCCTGTATCCTTGCCTGCTGACCCAGCCCGCCTACTACGATGCCAACCGGGGGCAGCGCTCGCTGCTGTACACCGATCATCTCATCTACTCGCCGCGCGTGCCCTGGTTCCGCGTCTCCAACCGCGAGCTGTGCGAGCCGCTGTTCCTGGCCTCAGTGATCACCGCGCCCGCGCCCAACGCCGGCGAAGCGCGGCGGCGCGGGGTCGGCGGGGCGGAGATCGAGGCGACGCTGCGGCGGCGGTCCGGGCTGGTCCTGGCGGTCGCCCGCGAACGCGGCCATCGCACGCTGGTGCTAGGCGCTTGGGGCTGCGGCGTTTTCCGCAACCGGCCCGAGCTGGTCG
>DASWWB010000571.1:0-3755 GCA_036406115.1 Herpetosiphonaceae bacterium | reverse complement strand
GCGCGTTGCGTCGTCGGGCTGGCGGGCGCCGAGGCCGCGCGTCGCGTCATCGGGCTGGCCCTCGGCGATGTCGCGGGTGGCGTCATCGGGGCGCTGGGGCGCGCCGATGCTGCGGGTCGAATCATCGGGCGCGGTGGGACGGAGGCGGGTTGGGTCTAGACGGGACGATCCACCTTTTTTGATAAGCGCCATAAGGCCCTCCAGGAGAGCACAATTGCGTCCGGCGGATGGGCGGGGACCCTGCGGCATAGGGTAGTATGGGGGAAAATAACAGGGTGTCGAGACGCCGCAAACGCCCCCAGGGGCCAGGTCCTGAGCAATTGACACGGATAGTGGCTGGCGGCGCCAGCCGTGAAAAGACCGAGCGTGACCGGCGAAAGTTAAAAGACGATGAATGTATGGCTTGATTATAATGGAACCCCGCCCCGGCAGCAAGCCTAGAAGGCCAGCCGCCGGCGCCGCAAGGCCACGCTCTGCACCAAGCCGATGCCCGCCAGGACCGTGAGGGTGAAGGAGCCGCCGTACGAGACAAACGGCAGCGGGATGCCGGTCATCGGCATCATTATTAAATTCATGCCCATGTTCTCGAAACAATGGACCAGCAGCAGCCCGCCGACCCCCGCCGCCAGCAGCCTGCCGAACGGATCGCGCGCCTGCTCGACCACCCGCCAGATCTGCCAGATCACCAGCAACTGGAGCAGGATCACGCTGGCGGCGCCGATGAAGCCCAGCTCCTCGGCGGTCACGGCGAAGATGAAATCGCTTTCCTGGACCGGGAGGAAGTTGAGCTGGCTCTGGATGCCGCGATTCAGGCCCATCCCGCCCACGCCGCCGTTGCCGATCGCCAGCCGCGCCTGCTGGGTCTGCCAGACGAACTGCGAGAGGTTGGGGTCGTTCATAAAGCGCTCGGGATCGACGAAGACCTGGAGCCGGTAGCGCTGATAATCCTTGAGCTGGGTCCAGCCGAACACCGCGACCGGGCCGGCCATCAGGGCCAGGAACAGCAGCTGGTGCCAGCGGGTGTCGGCCACCAGCGCCATCACCAGCCAGATGCCGACGATCACCATCGCCGAGCCGAAATCCGGCTGGAGCAGGACCAGGCCCAGCACGGGCAGGATGATCAGCAGCGAGACGCCGAGGGCGCGCCAGGTGCCCGGCTTGTCCTGCTGGCGCTTCCAGTACGCCGCCAGCGTGATGATCAAAATGAGCTTGGCCGGCTCGGTGGGCTGGAAAGAGAGCGAGCTGGAGCCGATCCAGCTTTGGGCGCCGCCCTTGACCGTGCCCAGCGCCAGCACCATGCCCAGCCCCACCAGGCTGAACAGATAAAGCGGGATCGCCGCCGCCGCCAGCAGCTGATAATCGACCATGCTGAGGATCGCCAGGCCGGTCAGGCCGATCCCCAGCCAGATCAGGTGGCGGGTGAAGGTGCCGCCGAGGCTGAAGACCGGCGCACTGCTCTGGCCGATCGTCGTGCTGTAGACCATCGGGACGCTGATGCCGAGCAACAGCAGCACGGCGGCGATCAGCAGCGGATTGTACTCTTGCCAGCCGCGGGCGCGCAGCGAGGTTTTCATGGGGGCGACTCCTTGAAGATAGCGTTGCGGGGCATGATAGCACGGGAGAAGCTATCGGCTGTCAGCTATCAGCTGTCAGGAGTTCTCCCAGGGGTGCAATGTGGCGCCGTCACGCAGCGCTCCCCGAGGCCGGGCCTGATAGCTGATAGCTGATAGCTGACAGCCCGGAGCCCGTTTCATCCCGTCGCTGCGATATACTGTATAATATTGCCACCTGGGCCGCCGGGCCAAGCCGCGCGGCCATCATGCGCTAGTGCAGGGAGGGTGCGATGGGCAAATCCACACTGGTGATTGTTCACGCCCACTCGATTTTTCGCGAAGGGCTGCGCTATTATTTCGGCGCCAACTCCGATTACACCATCGTCGGCGAGGCCACCAACGGGCAGCAGGCGATCCAGCTCGTCGACTACACGAATCCCGATCTGCTGGTGATGGATGTCGATCTGCCCGGCATCAACGGCATCGAGGTCGCGCGGGCGGTCAAGCTCAACCACCCCAACATCGGCATCGTGCTGCTCAGCGAGCCCGGCGACCGCGACGGGATCATCAAATCGATCAGGGCCGGCGTCGCCGCCTATCTGTCGCGCAACATCAGCTGGGACGAGCTGCGGGCCTCGGTCGACCAGGTCCGCCAGGGCCACTACCCGATCAACGAGCTGGTGCTGACCGACGCCGCCGTGGCCGCCGCCGTGATGGAGGCCTTCCGCCAGCTGACAATGGACTCGCAGACCGAGCATGTCTACTCGCCGATGTCGCCGCGCGAGATCGAAGTGCTGGAGCTGGTCGCCGCCGGCCAGACCAACAAAGAGATCGCCCATCGCTTGCAAATCAGCAACCAGACCGTCAAAAACCATATCTCATCCATCTTGCGCAAGCTGGCGGTCAATGATCGCACCCAGGCGGTCGTCTACGCCCTCCAGCGCGGCTGGATCCGCGTCTTGCCGTCGGATGCGGCGTCGAGTGGTGTACAAGGAGCGTAATTTGAAGGTCCTGCGCCGGTTCGGAGCCATCTCCCTGGTCGTCTGCACGCTGCTGCAAGCGTGCGCCCAATACGCGCCGCCTGAGCAGCCGCCGCTGATCACCAACCGCACCACGCTCGCCCTGACGCCCAAGCCCACGGAAACGCCGGTGCCGACCGAGACCCCGGTGCCGACCGAGACCCCGGTGCCGACGCCCGGCCCGTCGCCGACCCCGGCGCCGCCGACGCCGGAGCGCGCGATCACCGCCGATTTCGGCTACTGCGCCACCGCGTTCGGCGCCGTCTCGCCCGAGCGCTTCTCGGCCCGGCTCGACTCGCTGGTCGCGCTGCGCGCCGCCGGCAGCGACGAGCTTGATCTGAGCTGGACGGTGGCGAGCGGCAGCCTCCAGGGCCGCGTCTCCTGCGTCCAGCCCCAGGCCGCGTCGACGGTGTTCGTCACCAGCGGACTGTCCAGCGTGGTCCGGCTTGAGCTGCCGCAGTGGCGCCACGACGAGCTGTTCGACACCTCCGCCCTGACGCTCACCCGCTCGCCCGAGCTGGGCGGGCTGCGCAACATCCGCTCGGTCACCGTCGAGCCGCTGGCCGACCGCTCGGCCGGCGCCGTGCTGGAGATCGGCCTGAGCGAGCCGCTGCCCTTCGCCGTCGAGCTTGACGGCACCACGCTGCGGCTGGCGATCGGCGACACCGCCGACCTGGGCGCCGATCCGCTCGGCAGCGAGGAGGGCCAGCCGCGCGTGCCGGTCCAGCCGCTGATCTTCAACCGCCAGGCCGATCTGTGGCGGCTGGAGAACGGCCGCGTCATCCCCTTCACCCGCACCGCCGAGCTGGAGGGCGCGCTGGCGGTCAGCCCGGACCGCTCGCAGGTGGCGTTCTGCCGGACCGACGCCGACACGCCGGCGGAGTTCGGCGCGCTCTGGATCAGCGATATCGACGGCGGCAACCAGCGCCAGCTGGCCAACGTGGGCGGCTGCGCCGAGCCGGCCTGGAGCTTCGACGGCGCCAGCGTCTGGTTCGCCGCGCCCTGGAGCGCGATCCAGCCTGTCAGCTACCGGCTGTGGCAGGTCGATGTGCGCTCCGGCGAGACCGAGGCCCGCTCCGCCCTCGACGAGTGGAGCCGCCGCCAGCCCCAGCCGCTGCCGCTCGGCGGCGCGATCTCGGTCGGCCAGGGCGAGGGCGGGCGCTCCAGCCTGCTGCTCGACCAG
>DASWWB010000570.1:0-3150 GCA_036406115.1 Herpetosiphonaceae bacterium | reverse complement strand
GCTGGGCTTCATCGTGGTCTTCGATGACGCCGGACGGCTGCCTGACGCCACGCTGCGCGTCCGCGTGGACGGGGCGGCGCCGCTGGAGTTCCGCACCGCCGCGCCGCCGGCCGACGAGAACTGGCGGGCGCTCGCCGACCTGAGCGGGATGCTGCTCCAGCCGGGTGATCTGCCGGAGGGCGCGGCGGGCGGGCTGGTCGAGGACGTGGCCGAGCTGCCGCCGCCGGCGCTGGCCTGGGGCGGGATGCCGGAGCCGATCGGCCTGGCGAGCGCGCGGATCGACGGCCGGGAAGGCGCGGGCATGATCGTCACGGCGGCGCTCTACTCGCGGCCGGAGGATGTCCTGTCGCTGTACAATCAGGTCGCGCTGTATCGGCGGGCCGAGCCGCTGCCCGGCGTCGGCGAGCGGGCGGCCTTCCACGCCGGACTCGACCATTTCGGCGCCCAGGAGCGGGCGGAGGCGGCCTTCACCCGCTGCAACGCGGCGGTTTATCTGCGCGGAAGCTTGTTCGACGATCGGCTGCCGCTGAGCCGCGAGCAGCTCGTCGCCTATCTCCGGCGGCTCGACGACCGGCTGCGGGCGCTGGCCTGCCCGTAGCGCGCCGCGACGGTCCGCCGAGCATATCGACAGGAGGAGCCCATGCGATTCCGAGCTGTGATGATGGTCCTGGTGGCCTTTGGCCTGGCGGGCTGCGGCGCGTCAGTCTCCCGCTTCAGCGGCGGCCCGTTTCAGGAGTTCCCGGTCTACGGGGCGGAGCGCGCGCCGCGCTTCGATGGCCAGCGGGTGCTGAGCTGGAAGGCCGGCCAGCGCTCCGTCGCCGAAGTGGCGGGATTCTACCGCGAGGAGCTGGGCGGGGCGGGCTGGGTCGTGCGCGACGGGCCGGCGCCGGACAGCGGCCTGGCGCTGATCGCGGAGCCCGGCGGCGGGCGGGGCGGCTACGTCATCAGCATCCGGCAGGGTTCGGCGGCGCTTTGCGCCGATGCGTCGGCGATCTATGTGTCGGTTAAGTATGCCGGCGCCGAGGCGACGGGGAGCGCGGGCCGCGGCCATCGCGTGAGCGCCCCGCAGCGGCCGCTGCTGTGCGACGAGGGCTGAGCCGGGAGGCTGGTCGATGAGCGACGAGCGGCTTGAGCTGTTTCTGCTGCCGGCGGGCTTGGACGTGACGCGGCCGGTCACCAGCACCGACCTGGATGGGGCGGTGCGCGGGCTGCGGGCCTGGCTGCGCCAGACCGGGCTGACGCCGATCGGCCCGGCGCTGCTTGGCTGGGACGAATGGGCGGTGCGCCAGATCCGCCAGCCGATCGCGCCAATCTTCGCGCCGCCGGCCGAGCCGCCCTACCGGGTGGTGGCGCGGCCCGAGCTGATGGTTGTCGAGCTGCCGGTGGCCCTGTCGCGCGGGACCTTCAATCTGGCGGGGCTGTACGACTATGTGCGCGAGTACGGCCTCGATCCGCTGGGCGCGCCCTACGTGCCGCTGAGCGGCGGCGCGAACCACGCCCTGGAGGGGACCAGCGTCGGCTTCCTGCCGGTCGTGCCCGAAGGCACCAGCAGCCTCATCCCCTTGCCGAGCTGGTTCACCGGCAAGATGGGCATGGTGCCGCGGCCGCCGCGCTACGGGATCGCCGCCAGCGCGCGCCTGGCGCTGGAGCACACCGGCCTGATCTTGCTGCGAACCCTGATCGGGATTATCATGTTGGGGATCGTGCTGCTGCCCTACGCGACCTTCTGCGGCATCAGCGGCGGCGTGGCGCGGGGCGGCCTGATTCGAGAGATCGTGCTGGCCTCGGTCGTGCCGTTGCTGGTCAGCTGCCTGGCGCTGGAAGCGCTGATCGGCGGCGTGATGCTCTGGACGCGCCTGCGGGCTGTCCGGCGCTGGAACGCCTTCTGGCAGCGCACGCCCATGCCGCCGCCCCTGGCTTTGTCCCACGCATTGGAGGAGGGTTTGTGATCGGAGAAGCGCCTTTCGAGCAGCAGATGATGCGCGTGCTGCCCGAGTCGATGGGTTTGCAGCTGCATGTGCTGCCCGCGCACCAAGAGCTGATCGCGCCGCTGCCGACCGGCTACGTCGGCCCGGTGATGACCGCCGCCGAGAAATGGCTCAAAACCCACGGCTACCGCACGCTGGGGCCGTGGATGATCAGCTGGGGGCCGACCGGCCAGCCCCAGCTGCGCCGGCCGGTCAGCGGCGCGCTCAAAGCCGTGAGCGACCGCGAATTCCAGACCGTGGAGGTGCCGGAGCGGCTGCTGGTGGCCGTGCCGTTCGTCGGCTGGCCGATCCTGCCCCACAACTTCACCCACGCCGTGACCTCGGTCGGGCTCGACATCGTCGGCCAGCCGCTGCTGCTGGCGCTGACCAACGAGCCGCCGACCACCGCCTGGATCCCGGTCGTGCCGAGCGGGACCGGCGGGCTGTTCCCGCGCTTCCGCGACAAGCTCGGGCTGCATCCGAGCGCGCCGCGGGCGGGGGTGGCGCTGCCGTCGAGCGAGGCCGCCACCAAAGCCTTCCTGCGGGTCGCCCGCTTTGTCACCATCTGCACGGTCGGCGGGATCTGCCTGTTCTCGGTGGTGATCTGCATGGGGTTGGTGCTGATCGGCCGGCCGCTGGAGATGCCCGACATCGGCGGCGCCCTCTTTCAGGGCGTGCCCAACCTGCTGGAGGCGCTGTGGCCGCTGATCTACCCGTGGCTGCTGGGCGCGCTGGCGATCCTGTTCGGCATCCAGTGGGCGGTGCTGATGAGCGCAATCTCGAAGTGGAACGCCTTCTGGGCCGGGCGCCGGCCGCCGCCGGAGCTGCTGCTCGGCAGCCGGGGCGAGGGCCAGGGCGTGGCCTTCCTGGGCTAGGCGGGGCTCAGGCGCCGAGGCTGCCGACCAATAGCTGCTCGCGCACCGCGTGGTAGGCGTCCGGGCCGAAGGGATCGAGCGCGATCTCCCTGCCGTCGGCCAGCACCAGCCAGGGCTCCTCGGGGGCGTAGCGGCTGGTGCTGGCGGGGTGCCAGACAATTTCGCGGGCCTCGGCCCAGCGCCAGGCGCTGGCGGGCTGGCCGGCCACCAGCAGCGCGCCGCCCTCATCCGAGACTTCCAGCCGGCGCGGCCAGAGCGTGCGCAGGCCCATCCCGCCGGCCAGCAGCGCGCAGACGCCGCACGCCACC
>DASWWB010000569.1:0-2165 GCA_036406115.1 Herpetosiphonaceae bacterium | reverse complement strand
GGCTCAGCGCCGCCCGCCCGCCGGCGCCGCTGGCGCTGGAGAACGCCTGCGCCACGCTGCTGACCCTGGCGGCGGCTGCCGATTTCACCGGCGAGACCCGCGAGCCGGCTGGTTGGCGGGCCGCCGGGCAGACCCGCTATTTCGAGCAGGCGGCGGCGCTGCTGCTCGGCCGCATCGGCCAGCAGGCGGCCAAAGCGTCCCCGATCGGCGGGCTGGCCGCCGAGCTTTATCTCAGCCCGCGCCAGCTCCAGCGGATTTTCCTCGCCCAGGCCGGGATGAGCCCGCTGGCCTACGCCCAGCTGCTGCGGCTGAGCGAAGCCAATCTGCTGCTCGCCTGCACCACCGATTCGATCAGCGGCATCGCGGCCCGGCTGGGCTACGCCAACGCCGCCCACTTCAGCGCCGCCTTCCGCCGCGCCTACCGCTGCGCGCCGCGCCAGGTCCGGGAGCGCCCGGATCCTGCTGACGCGCCGGCCAAGGAGGATCCATGGCTGTAAATATCGAGACCATCAAATCGGCCAAAGACGGCCTCGACGTGCTGCCGGATCTCTATCGCTACGCCCGGCTGGGCATGGCGGCGATCCCCGAGGATGATCTGGAGCGGCTCAAATGGTACGGTTTGTTCCATCGCAAGCAGACGCCGGGCTTTTTCATGCAGCGGCTGCGCCTGCCCAACGGCATCGTGTCCAGCGCCCAGCTGCGGGCGATCGCCGGCATCGCCCGCGACTTCGGCCGGGGCGCGATCGACCTGACGACCCGCGAGAATATTCAACTGCGCTGGCTGGCGATCGAAGACATCCCCGAGGTGTTCGACCGGCTCCAGCGTGTCGGGCTGACCTCGCAGCAGACCGGCCTCGACAACTACCGCAATGTGATGGGCTGCCCCCTGGCCGGTCTCCACTCCGGCGAGGCCTTCAACGCGGCGCCGATCGCCCAGAGCGTATCGCTGGCGCTGCTTGGGCGCGAGTTCAGCAATTTGCCGCGCAAGTTCAATATTTCGATCAGCGGCTGCCGCTCGGATTGCGCCCACAGCCGGGCCAACGACATCGGCCTGACGCCGGCGGCCAAGCTGATCGACGGCTACCGGGTGCTGGGTTTCCACGCGGCGCTTGGCGGCGCGCTGGGCGGCACCACGCCGATGCTGGGCGCCGACGCCGGGATCTTCCTGCGCCCCGAGCAGGCGCTGCCATTCTGCCGGGCGGTGATGGCGGTCTTCCGCGACCACGGCCGGCGCGAGAAGCGCACCGAGGCCCGGCTCAAGTGGCTGCTGCGCGACTGGGGGCTGCCCCGGCTGCTGGCGGCGGTCGAGGCCGAGTTCGGCCAGCCCTTCCTGCCGGCGGGCGAGTCGCTGCTTGAAGACGGGTGCGGCGACCATCTGGGCGCGCAGCCCCAGCAGGCGGCGGGCTTTGTCTCGCTCGGGCTGCTGGTGCCGGTCGGCCGCACCGACGCCGCTGAGATGGCCGAGCTGGCGGACCTGGCCGAGGCCTACGGCACCGGCGAGCTGCGCCTGACGCCGGATCAGAACGCGATCATCCCCAATGTCCACGAGGCGCTGCTGCCGCGCCTGCTGGCGGAGCCGCTGCTGCGCCGCTTGCAGGCGGCGGCCCCGGGCGCGCTGCGCGGGCTGGTCAGCTGCACCGGCCGCGACTTCTGCCACTTCGCCCTGAGCGACACCAAGGGCCTGGCGCTGGGCATCGCCGAGGAGCTGGCGCTGCTGCTGCCGCCAGAGCGCAAGCTGGAGATTAAAGTCTCGGGCTGCGTCCACGCCTGCGGCCAGCACCACGTCGGCCAGTTCGGGCTCCAGGCCCAGCGCGTGCGGCGCGACGACGGCGAGATCATCGAGGCCTTCGATCTGTTCGTCGGCGGCGGCCACGGCCGGCTGGCCGAGCTGCGCGAGCGCAAAGTGCCGGCGGCCGAGGTCGCCGGGCGGATTGCCGCCGAGCTGGCGCGCCAGGAAACGGCGGCGGCTCATGGCTGAGATCGTCCGCACCCAGTGCCCGTACTGCGGCGTCGGCTGCGGCCTGGCGCTCACCGTCGAGGGCGGCGAGATCGTCCGCGTGGCCGGCGACGCGGCCCATCCTGCCAACGGCGGCAAGCTCTGCGTCAAGGGCGCGACAGTCGATCAGACAATCAACCCGCCGGGACGGCTGCTGCGGGCGCTGCTC
>DASWWB010000568.1:0-1725 GCA_036406115.1 Herpetosiphonaceae bacterium | reverse complement strand
GTTATCTGGGACTCGTGTTGACTCACAGGGCGGCTCGTTTCACCATTCTAGCCGGGCGGCGCGCTGCTGGAGCAGGCAATCCGCCAGCACCAGGGCCAGCATGGCCTCGGCGACCGGCACCAGCCGCGGCAGCACCGTCGGATCGTGGCGGCCTTTGACGACCACCGTCGTCGGCTCGCCGGCCCTGGTGACTGTCGCCTGTTCCTGGGCGATCGAAGCCGGCGGCTTGGCAGTCAATCGTACCACAATCTCCTCGCCGTTGCTGATGCCGCCCAGGATGCCGCCGGCGTGATTGCCGATAGTACCGATCCCGCCGTCGGCGCGGCGCACGATCGGATCGTTGTTCTGCGAGCCACGCAGCCCCGCGACCTCCGCGCCGGAGCCGATCTCGACCGCCTTGACGGCCGGGATGCTGAACATCGCCTGGCCGATCAGCGCATCGAGCTTGTCGAACACCGGCTCGCCCAGGCCGGCGGGCACGCCGCGCGCCCGGACCTCCACCACCCCGCCCAGCGAGTCGCGGTCGCGGCGCGCCGCCTCGACCAGCGCCACCATCTCGGCGGCCACCGCAGCGTCCGGGCAGCGCATGACGTTCTGCTCGATCTGCGCTTCGTCAATCACGACCGCCCGCAGATGGGCCAGCTGGAGCGTGTAGCCCACCAGGCTCACGCCCAGCCCGGCCAGGATCTGGCGCGCCACCGCGCCGGCAGCGACCCGGCCGGCGGTTTCGCGGGCGCTGGCCCGGCCGCCGCCCCGGTGGTCGCGGAAGCCGTATTTGGCGTCGTAGGTGTAGTCGGCGTGGCCGGGCCGGTACAGCTCGCGCAGATTGTCGTAGTCGCCGGACTTGACGTTGGTGTTGCGCAGCAGCAGCGAGATCGGCGTGCCGGTCGTGCGGCCCTCGAACATGCCGGACAGCACCTCGACCTCGTCGGGCTCGCGGCGCGCCGAGGTGACGTGGCTCTGGCCGACCCGGCGCCGGTCGAGGTCGCGCTGGACGGCGGCCAGATCAAGCTCCAGCCCCGCCGGGCAGCCGTCGATCACCACGCCCAGCGCCGGGCCGTGCGACTCGCCCCAGGTGGTGATGCGGAACAGCGTGCCGAATGTGTTGCCTGCCATTAGCGGAATACCTCGCGATTGCGCACCAGCACGCTGATCAAGAAGGCGCTCAGGATGATGTTGAATAGATTGATCAGCAGCGAGCCCATCAGCGTGAAGACTGAAAAAAGAATACTCAGGCCCAGCACCGCGACCGAGAGGTACCAGCCCCAGAGCGATCGCTTGCCGACGCCGACCGCCCCGGCGATGTAGAGCACCGCGAAGCCCGCCAGCACCGCCACCAGCGTCGGAATCGAGACGAACTGGCGGCTCAACTGCTCGTTGAAGGCGGCGTAATCGCGCTGCATCGCCGGCGGCCCCTCGCGCATCGCCCGCACCCCGATGAACATCGTTCCGGTGAACATCAGCGCGAACAAACCGATCACGATCAGATAGGCGGTGACGCAGCCGATGTTTCTCCCCTGCGGCCGGACCGGCGCGCCCGGCATCATGTAGTAGGGGCCCGGCCCGCCGTAGACTGCCGGCATGGAACCGGGCGCCCCGTAGGCCGGCGGCATGGCGCCTGGCGGGCCGTACATCGGCGTCGCGACCGGCTGGCCGTACGGCGGCGCCTGCCCGAATCCGCCCTGGCCGGCAGGCGGCCCGGAGCCGGGCTGGCCCAGCGGCGGG
>DASWWB010000567.1:0-4398 GCA_036406115.1 Herpetosiphonaceae bacterium | reverse complement strand
GGAGGTCATCCAGGGCTACAACTGCGGCACCCACGACGGCTGGGACCGCTTTTCGTTCGACCTGGCCAACAGCGACGGCCGCTCCGAGGGCGCGCCGGTCCTGGCCGCCGCCGACGGCGAGTGGTGGCACTGGGTCGAGGGATCCGGCACGCTGATCCTCAAGCACGAGGGCGGCTTCTACACGATGTACACCCACATGCGCTCCCACCGCGAGCTGCCGCGCGGCGCCAAGGTGCTGCGGGGCGAGCTGGTCGGCACGGTCGGCAACGTCGGCGCGCCCCAGGTGACGCCGCACCTGCACTTCACCTTGTTCGCGACCGCCAATCCCGGCGGCGGCGAGCGGCAGCCGGTGCCGCTGCGCTTCGACGGGGCCGGCAGCTTCGCCGACGACGGCTCCTGCAACCAGCACGGCGGCGCGATCCTCGCGGCCCCGGCGGTTCCGGCGCCCTCGCGCCTGGCGCCCGCCCGGCCGGGCCACTACCTGCCGCCGGGCGCGGCCCGGTCCGCCGCCTTCTAGTTGATCGGCGCCGCCGCCGGCCATGGCTGCGGATGGGATCGCGGGCCCGGAGCGGCTGCGGCGCTAATCAACACAACCTGGCCGCCGAGCGATTGATTGTGATATAATGAACACAATCAGTTCGAAAGGATGGTCGAAATGCCACTCTTGCCCCCAACCTCACCGATCGCAGACCTGGCCGCCAAAGTGGAGGCTGGGGAGCGGCTGACGTTCGACGACGGCATGCGGCTCTATCAAACCCAGGACATCCTGGCGCTCGGCAAGCTAGCCGAATATGTCAACCGCAAGCGCAACGGCGACACGGTCTATTTCGTGCAGAACCACCGCATCACGCCGACCAACGTCTGCGCCTTCCACTGCAATTTCTGCTCGTTCCGGCGCAACGGCAACGAGCCCGACGCCTACGTGCGGACGCCCGATGACATCATCAAGCGCGTGCGGAACGCCCACAGCGAGCGGACCCGCGAGTTCCACATCGTGGGCGGCCTGGTGCCGGACCTGGACGTCGAGTACTACGCCGAGATCATCAGCCACCTGAAGCGCGACTTCCCCGAGGTCCACGTCAAGGCCTTCACGGCGGTCGAGATCGACTACATGGCCAAGCTTTCGAACCTGGGCTGGCGCGAGACGCTGGAGATCCTGCGCAACGCCGGCCTCGACGCCCTGCCCGGCGGCGGCGCCGAGATCTTCCACCCGGCGGTGCGGCGCAAAATCTGCCCGGAGAAAGTCGACGGCGACGGCTGGCTGGCGATCCACGGAATCGCCCATGAGCTGGGGATCAAGACCAACGCGACCATGCTCTACGGCCACATCGAAAAAACCGAGCACCGCGTCGACCATCTGCTGCGGCTGCGCGAGCAGCAGGACAAGACCGGCGGCTTCATCACCTACATCCCGCTGGCCTTCCACCCCGAGAACAACAACCTGGGCCGCTCCAAGCACCTCGACTGGACGACCGGCTTCGAGGACCTGAAAGAGCTGGCGGTCGGCAGGCTGCTGCTCGACAACTTCGAGCACGTCAAGGCCTACTGGATCTCGCTGACGACCAGGCTGGCCCAGGTCGCGCTGGCCTTCGGCGTCTCGGACGTGGACGGCACGGTGATCGAAGAAGACATCTACCACGCCGCCGGCGCCAAGACCGAGCAAGGGCTGTCGCGCGGCGAGCTGGTGCATCTGATCAAGGCCGCCGGCAAGCAGCCGATCGAGCGCGACGCGCTGTACAACCACATCGAGGTCTATAGCAACTAGCGGCGGCGCGGCGCCGGGCGGATGAGAATCTGCGCCCGGCGCCGCCCGTCCTTTTCTTTAAACGGAGCGCCGCCATGGCCGAAGTCACCCTTGGAGTCATCGATTACCTCAACACCCAGCCGCTCGACAACGGCATCGGCCAGCGCCTGCCGGCGGTGGCGACCAAGCGCGGCGTGCCGACGGCCATCAACCGGGCGCTGCTGGCGGGCGAGGTCGACATCGCGCCGATCTCAGCCTACGAATGGGCCTGCCACGCCGACGAACTGCTGGTGGTGCCGGAGCTGTCGATCGCCACGATCGGCGCCGTCAACAGCGTCAATCTGTTCGCCTGGAGCGCCGATCCGCGCCAGCTCGACGGCCAGCCGATCGCCCTGACGACCCACTCGGCGACCAGCGTCAACCTGCTGCGGATCCTGTGCGAGACCCACTACGGCGTGGCGCCGGAGTGGCGGCCGATGACGCCGGACCTCGACGCGATGCTGGGCGAGACCAGCGCCGCGCTGATGATCGGCGACAAAGCGCTGGTCGAGGCGACGCTGCGCCGCCACATCGGGGCGCGCGGCCTGCCCTATTTCTTCGACCTGGGCGACGAGTGGCTGAAGTGGACCGGGCTGCCGTTCGTCTTCGCGGTCTGGGCGGTGCGGCGCGACCGGGCCGACGCCGTGCGGGCGGCCGGCGTAGTGCCGGCCCTGTACGAGACCAAAGCGGCGAACCTCGGGCGGATCGACGAGCTGGCGCTGGGCTACGCGCCGCGGCTGGGGCTGCCGGCCGGCGTCTGCGCCAAATACCTGCGCGACCTGCGCTACGATCTGCGGCCGCGCGACCTGGAGGGGCTGCGCGCCTTCCTCGGCTTCGCGGTGCCGGAGTTCCAGGACGGGCAGCTGGCCTGGTTCGAGGCTTAGGCCGCCGTCTCGCTGGCGGCGTAGACAACCTCGAAAATATCGATCCGCTCGGCTTTGCCCTTCAGCTCGACCGGCGGCAGCTTGCGGAATTCGTGCGGGCTGCCGCCGTTGAGCTGATTGACCAGCTGCTCGGCGACGATGATCTGGCCGGCCTGAGCCAGATTGACCAGCCTGCTGGCGGTGTTGACCACATCGCCGACCAGCGTGTAGTCCAGGCGCTGGGGCGAGCCGAGGTTGCCGACGACCGCCCGGCCGAAGCTGACGCCGACGCCCAGCCCCACATCGCGGCCCAGCTCGCGCTGCCAGGAGGCCCGCAGCTGCGGAAACACCTGCTGCATCGCGATCGCCGCCTCGACCGCCCGCAGCGCGTCGTCGTCGCGGGAGCGCGGCGAGCCGAACACCGCCATGATCCCGTCGCCCATGAATTTGTCGATCGTGCCCTCGTGCTGGTAGAGCACTTCGGTCATAGTGGCGAAAAAGCGATTGAGCACCTGCTCGACCACGATCCGCGGCGCCAGCCCCTCGCTGAGCGCCGTAAAGCCGCGGAGATCGGCGAACAGCACCACTACGTCGCGCTCGGTCGCCTCGCCGAAATCTTCGGCATCGAGCAGCTGCTCGACCACCGGCGGCGACATATAGCGCAGCATATCGTCGCGAAGCCGCTGCATGCGCTGCTGCTCCAGCAGTTTGATCGACGTGATATCTTGCAGCACCACGACCTGGGCCACCGAGCCGGCGCCGCCGGACCCGACCGGCGCGGCGCTGGGACGGACGATTCTGCCGTCGGCCAGGCGGTGCTCGCCAGCCAGCTCGCCGGCGTCGCCCAGCATGGCGAGGATGGCGGGATCGGTCAGCGGCTGGCCGATCTGCTCGTCGCTCAGGCCCAGGGCTTGGGCGGCGGCCCGGTTGAACAGCAGCAGCTCGCCCTGGGCGCCGGTCGCCAGCAGCGGGTCGGTCGTGCTGGAGAGCACGGCCGCCAGCGTGCGCCGCTCGTCGGCCACCGCGCGGTAGAGCCGGCCGTTGGCCAGCGACTGGGCCAGCAAGTTGGCCACCGTCTGGACGAGGTTGCGGTCGCCGGCCCGCAGCAGCGGCTGCTCGGGTGCGCGCTCGACCACCAGCAGGCCGCCGATGCTGTCGCTGAGCGGCAGCGGGGCGATGATCGCGCCCGGCAGCTTGAGCGCCTGGAGCAGCTTGCTGAAGGCGACCTGGGTCGCGGCGCCGGCGGCGGTCATCAGCGGGCGGCGCTGGGGGATGGCGGCGATCAGGGCGACGGGCGGCGGCAGCTCGGGCGTCGCCGAGGGCGGCTCGGGCACCATGGCAGCCAGCAGCGTGCGCTGATCGGCGGCGTCGAAGACCAGCAGCGCCGAGCGCTCGCTGTCGAAAATCGTGGCGATCTCGGCCAGCACCTCGTCGAGGATGGCCGAGACATCAAGCTCGGCGGTCAGCTTGACCGACAGGCTGTTGATCCGGTTGAGCTGCGAGACGTGGGCCTGCTCGCGGGCGAACAGCTGGGCGTTCTCCAGCGTCACCGAGACCTGGGCCGCCAGCGCGCTGAGCATCGTCTCGGCCTGCTGGTCGAAGGCGGCGGGCTGGTCGCTGGCCAGCACCAGCACGCCCAGGATCTCGTTGCGCGAGGTGATCGGCACCGCCAGCTCTGATTGGATGGGCGCCGGAATCCAGGCGTAGTCGAGCCAGCGCTCGGCGTCGTCCTCGGCCTGGTCGCCGGGCGGC
>DASWWB010000566.1:0-4035 GCA_036406115.1 Herpetosiphonaceae bacterium | reverse complement strand
CGGTTGGCCGGGCGGTCTCCGGAAGGGCCTATGGTATACTTCGGCGGCGCGACACAGACACACAGCCAGCCGGCCGGAGCCCGCCTCGGGCGATGGCGACCGGCCCCGCATCGCCCCGGAGCGGGCCTGAAGCAGAGGGTGCATGAAGAAACGGATTTTGCTCGCGGCGCTGATCGGCCTGGCGACCGGCCTGCTCTCGTATGGGTGGATGACCTACTACAACTGGGATGTCGTGACCCAGGTCCCCGGCGTGCTCAATGATTTCACCTGGCCCTATCGCGGCGCCGAGGTGCTGCGGGCCGGCGCGAACCCCTACGACGCCAACCTGGAGCCGCTGCCCTACGATCATTTCGCGCCGCTCTACTATCCGCTCACCACGGTGCTCTACGCGCTGCCGTTCACCTATCTGCCGCTGCACGTCGGCGCCGCCTGCTTCATGGGCCTGTCGTCGGCGCTGCTGGCCTTCGCCGCCACCGCCGAGGGCTGGGGCGGCCTGATGGTCTTCACCGGCCCGTCGTACTGGGTCGCCTTCATCATGTTGCAGTGGGGCCCGCTGCTGACGGCGGCGGCGTTCCTGCCGGCGCTGTTCTTCCCGCTGGCGCTGCTCAAGCCCAATCTGGGCGTGCCAGTCGCGCTGGTCAATTTCACCTGGCGGCGGGCGCTGGTCTGGGCGGGCTTGCTGCTGCTCACGCTGCTCGTCCTGCCCACCTGGCCGCTGGACTGGCTGGATAATCTCAAAGCCAACCAACATACGATCCCGCTGCTCCTGTTCCCGGGTTTCCTGCTGGCGCTGAGCGCCGTGCGCTGGCGGGACAAGGAGGGGCGGCTGTTCATGTTGCTCTGCCTGCTGCCGCAACGCCTGATCATCTACGATGAGATTATCCTGTGGGCGGTCGCCAAAACCTTCCGCGAGCGCGCGCTGCTCTCGATCGCGGGCTGGGCGACGGTGCTGACGTGGATGCTCATCCTCGATAAGCCGACGATGGCGATCGAGGAGCGCTGGGTGCTGGTCGGCTTCTGGCTGCCGATGCTGGCGATTCTGGTGGCGCCGGCGGCCCAAAAGTGGTGGGCGAAACGCAAGGGCGGGGAGCTGGCGGCCTAGCGGCTCGCAGCTAGACAAGAAAACGGGCGGGGCCTAGCGGCCCCGCCCGTTTGCGTTTCCTGGGGATTTTAGGCGCGGATCTGGACGTTCAGCTCGCGCTCCAGGGCGCGCAGCAGCTTCTCGCGGCTCTTGGCCAGATCCTTGTCCGACAGCGTGCGGTCCGGGGCGCGGAAGGCCAGGCGGAAGGCCAGCGAGCGCTGGCCGCTGGGGATGGGCGCGCCCTCGTAGACATCGAACAGCTCGACGCTTTCCAGCAGGTCGCCGCCGTTGGCCCGGATCGCCCGCTCGACATCGGCGGCGGGCAGCTCGGCCGGCGCGACCAGCGCCACATCCTGGATGGCCGCCGGGAAACGCGAGATGGATCGATAGGTGGCGGGCAGCGCCAGCTCCAGCAGCGCGCCCAGGTCCAGCTCGGCGGCGCAGGCCCTGGCGACACCGATGTTCAGCGATTGGCGAATCAGCGGGTGGATCTCGCCGAAGACGCCCAGCGAGCGTTCGCCGATCAAAATCTGGGCGCTGCGGCCGGGATGGAAGCGGTCGTCGCCGGAGGGGGCGAAGCGCGCCTGGTCGCGCAGGCCGTGGCGCTTGAGCACCTCCTCGACAAGCCCCTTGATATCGAAGAAATCGGCGATCGGCGGCTCGGGCTCCTGCCACGAGGGCAGCGTGCGCGGGCCGGCCAGCACGATCGACAGCCGGCGCGGCTCGTCGGGCAGCAGCTGGCCCTTGACCGGCCAGAACACCGAGCCAAGCTCGAACAGCGCCACCCGCGGCCGCTCGCGCAGGTCGGCGGCCAGCGTGTGGAGCAGCTCGGGCAGCATCGAGCGCCGCAGCACCGCCCGCTCGGGGGTCAGCGGGTTCTCAAGCTGCACGAACTCGCTCAGCGGCAGCTCGCGGCCGGCCGGGTCGATCGAGGCGTGGGTGGCCGGGCTGGTCATCGCGTAGCTGATCGCCTCGCTCAAGCCGCTGGCCGCCAGCAGATCACGGATGCGCTCGACCGCCTCGTGCTCGGCGTTGCCGCGCTGGGGCGGCAGCGTATCGGCCAGCAGCGTCTCGGGGATGCGGTCGTAGCCGTACATGCGGGCCACGTCCTCGATCAGATCGGGCTCGATCTCCACGTCCAGCCGGTACGACGGCACGCTGACCAGCAGCGCCGGCCCGCGCTCGCTCTCGACCGGCGCGCAGCCGAAGCCCAGCCGCCCCAGCAGCCCGGCGACCTCGTCGCGGCCCAGCTCGATCCCGAGCAGCCGCCGGACCTCGCTCAGCGCCAGCTCGATCTCGCGCTGCGGCGCCGGCGCCGGATACACATCCACCAGCCCGGCTGCGATCGTGCCGCCGGCGATCTCGCGGATCAGCTGCATGCCGCGCAGGACCGTCAGCGGCGGCTGCGCGGGATCGACGCCCTTCTCGAAGCGCCGCGAGGCCTCGGACTGGAGCTTGAAGTGCTGGCCGGTGCGCCGGATCGCCACGGGGTTCCAGAGCGCCGCCTCAAACAGCACATTGACCGTCGCGTCGCTGATCTCGGACTCGGCGCCGCCCATCACCCCGGCCAGGCTCAGCGCGCCCTCGGGGTCCGCGACCACCGTATCTTGCGGGCGCAGCTCGCGCTGGACGTGGTCGAGGGTTTCCAGGCGCTCGCCGGGGGCGGCCTGGCGGATGATCAGCCGGCGGCCGCGAATCTTATCGGCGTCGAAGGCGTGGCTGGGCTCGCCCCACTCAAGCATCACGTAGTTAGTCACGTCGGCGATATTGTTGATCGGCCGCTGGCCGGCCAGGCGCAGCCGGTGCTGCATCCACGCCGGCGACGGCGCGACGGCCACGCCCTCGACCAGGCCGGCCACGAAGCGCGGGCAGCGCTCCGGGTCGCTGATCTCGACGCTGACCCGGCCGGCGATCGGCGGGCCGCTGGCATCGACCTCGTAGGTCGGCAGGTGGAGCGCCGCGCCGGTGATCGCGGCGACCTCGCGCGCCACGCCGACGATGTTCAGCGCGCGGGCCAGGTTCGGCGTCACATCGATGTCGAGCACCACGTCGCCCAGGTACTCGGCCAGCGGCCTGCCGACCGGCGCGTCATCCGGCAGCAAGATAATCCCCTCATGCTCCTTGGACAGGCCCAGCTCCAGCTCGGAGCAGACCATGCCCTCCGAGGCCACGCCGCGCAGCTTGGTCGGCTTGAGCGTGATCCAGCGCCGGGTCTCGCTGTGGCCGTCGATCAGCCTGGCGCCGCGCAGGGCCAGCGCCACCTTCTCGCCGGCCATGCCAACCTTGATGTTCGGCGCGCCGGTCACGACGGTGATCTCGCGGCCCTCGCCGTAGCCGATCCGCGGCATGGTCAGGCGCTCGGCGTTGGGGTGCTGCTGGACCTCCAGCACTTCGCCGACGAGGATGGTGGCGGGGTCCCAGGGGATGTAGGCCGGCGGCTCGGCGGCGGCGAGGTCGGGGGTCCAGGGGGAGTTGGCGGGCGGCTGGACGCCCACGTAGTCAATCGCAGTCACTTCCAGCCCGGCGACCGTCAGGCGATCGGCCAGCTCCTCGGGCGAAAGCTCAATATCGACGAATTCTCGAAGCCAGGATAACGGGATCCGCATACGCATTCCTCACAGGTAGATCATATCAGCAAGCAAACGGGGGCATTATCGCCAACATGGCCGGCGGCGGCAACTGGCTATGGACCGACCCGCACCCGGCCGGCGACCAGATAATCGCCCAGCAGCTCGCCGCGCGGCGAGCGCAGGCCGACGCGCTGGAACGTCGTTTCGTCGAACCAGCCGAGGCGCAGCTCGTACTCGCCGGCCGGCAGATCGGCGGGGAGCGCCAGGGCGGCGGTGTCGCGCCACCAATCGTCCTGGGTCCAGCGGGTGGCGGGAAACGCGCCGCCCTGGGGCTGGACATCGAGATCGGCGGCCGGGTCGTCCTCGCCGGGGCGGGCGAGATGG
>DASWWB010000565.1:0-2176 GCA_036406115.1 Herpetosiphonaceae bacterium | reverse complement strand
GGCCTACTATCTGCCGGCGCCGATCCTGGCCGACGACCTCGACGCCCGGCTGCTCAAATCCTACGCCGGCCGGCGCTCGTCGCTCGACCTGTTCCTGCCCGCCGCGCTCGAAAATCCAACTAGCCCTTGGTGCGACAAGGCCACCACGCCGGCGGCAGAAGATTGCGCCTCGCGGCTCCAGGAGGCGCTGGGGGTCGCCCTCGCCGACATCGAGAGCCGCGCCGGCACCGCCGACATGGCCGCCTGGCGCTGGGACAGCCTGCACTTGGCGCTGTTCGCCCACAACCCGCTGGACCGCATCCCGGCCCTCCAAAGCACCTTCAGCAATGTGATCGGCAACGGCGGCGACGGCAACACCGTCAATGTGGCCCCAGTGGCGGTGGATCAGCCCTTCGACCAGACCCACGGGCCGATGTACCGCCATGTCATCGATCTGGGCGACCTGGCCGCCAGCCGCTTCATCAACACGCCCGGCCAGGCCGGCCACCCGTTCTCCGACCATTATGACGACTTGATCGAACGCTGGCAGCGGGTCGAGTACCTGCCGATGCGCTTCGACCGGGCCAGCGTCGAGGCCGCCGCCGAGGCCACGCTGCGCCTGGAGCCGCAACCCTAGCGAAGGAGCACCCGCAATGGCGCGTTTCATCGGAGCGATCGACCAGGGCACGACCAGCACCCGCTGCCTGCTTTTCGACCAGCGCGGCGCGATCGCCGGCGCCGCCCAGCGCGAGCACCGCCAGATCTTCCCCCAGCCCGGCTGGGTCGAGCACGACCCGCTGGAGATCTGGCAGCGGACCCAGGAGGTGGTCGCCGGCGCGCTGGCCGCCGCCGACGCGCGGCCCGCCGACCTGGCGGCCATCGGCATCACCAACCAGCGCGAGACCAGCGTGATCTGGCGCCGCGACACCGGCCAGCCCATCCACAACGCCCTGGTCTGGCAGGACACCCGCACCGCCCAGATTGTCGCCCGCTTGGCCAAGGATGGCGGCCAGGACCGCTTCCGGGCCCAGGCCGGGCTGCCGCTGGCCACCTATTTCTCAGGCCCCAAGATTAGCTGGATCCTCGACCACGTGCCGGGCGCCCGCCAGCAGGCCGAGCGCGGCGAGCTGGCCTTCGGCACGATCGACAGCTTCCTGGCCTGGTGGCTGACCGGCGGGCCTGACGGCGGCGTCCACATCACCGATGTGACCAACGCCAGCCGCACGCTGTTGATGAATCTGGAAACCTGTCAGTGGGACCCGGCGCTGCTGGCGGCGATCGGCGTGCCCGAGGCTCTGCTGCCGGAGATCCGCCCGTCCAGCGAGCGCTACGGCCTGTGCAAGGGCGCACTGGAGGGCGTGCCGCTCGCGGGAATCCTCGGCGACCAGCAGGCGGCGACCGTCGGCCAGGCCTGTTTCGAGCCCGGCGAGGCCAAGAACACCTATGGCACCGGCAATTTCATGCTGCTCAACACCGGCGATCAGTGCGTCCAGTCGCGCCACGGCCTGCTGACGACGCCGGCCTACCAGCTTGACGAGCTGCGCTGGGCGCTGGAGGGCTCGATCGCCGTGACCGGCTCGCTGGTGCAGTGGCTGCGCGACAACCTGGGGCTGATCGAAAGCGCCGCCGAGATCGAGCCGCTGGCCCGCAGCGTCGCCGACAACGGCGGGCTGTATTTCGTGCCAGCCTTCTCGGGCCTGTTCGCGCCCTACTGGCGCGCCGACGCCCGCGGCGCGATCGTCGGCATGACCCGCTACGCCGGCAAGGGCCACCTCGCCCGCGCCGCGCTGGAGGCCACCGCCTACCAGACCCGCGAAGTCGTCGAGGCCATGCGCCAGGACTCGGGCGTCGAGCTGACCGCGCTCAAAGTGGACGGCGGCATGGTCGCCAACGAGCTGCTGATGCAGTTCCAGGCCGATATCCTCGGCGTGCCGGTGGTGCGGCCCGAAGTCGCCGAGACGACGGCCCTGGGCGCGGCCTACGCTGCGGGATTGGCTGTCGGCTACTGGTCGAGCACCGCCGAGATGCGGGACAACTGGCGCGCCGACAAAACCTGGGAGCCGGCCATGGGCGAGGACCAGCGCGAGACGCTGTACGCCGGCTGGAAAAAAGCCGTCACCAGGACCTTCGACTGGGCCGAGGCCGACGGCGACGACTAAAACACAGCGCGGCCCGGGACTCGCAAAGTCCCGGGCCG
>DASWWB010000564.1:0-1653 GCA_036406115.1 Herpetosiphonaceae bacterium | reverse complement strand
AAGCAACGGCTTGCTCGAACGCGGCGATTATGTGCTGATGACTAGCAGCAGCCTCTCCAGCCAGGATGAGTTGGTTGCGCTGCGTGACAACCGCGTGCCGATGGTCGTGCCCGTGTATGACCGCTTGTATGGCAACGGGGCGCAAGGCGCGATGCATGTTGCGCGCTTTGCCGTGGTGCGCTTGATTGCTTGGAAACTGACTGGCGCCTCGCGCTCGCTCACCTTCGCCCTCGTCGGCGACGACGCCGATTACGCCTGTTTCCGCCACCAGCAGCGCGCGACGGTCGGCCAGACGGTCACCTTCACGCCGACGATGCCGCTGACCGGCGGCCTGGCGCCCGGCTGGCGCTTCGGCGACGGCGCCGCTTCGCATGCGCTCACGGCGACCCACGCCTACTCCGCCACCGGCACGTTCCAGGTGACGCTCACGGTCACCAACGCCTGGGGCGTCGCCGCCTCCGCGCAAAGCCGGATTGTTGTCGATCCGGCGCTGCGGGTTGATTTCACGCCGCCTGCGGCGCGCTTCGGCCAGGCCACGGCCTTCCACGGCGCGGTTGGCTGGGGGCCGCCGCCCGCCGGCGTCGTGACCGGCACCTGGGATTTCGGCGACGGCGCCCTGGCGGCCGGCTACAACGTGACGCACACCTATGCCTCAGTCGGCACCTATCCCGTCACCTTCAGCGCGACGGACCGCAACGGCTTCACGGTGTCGGTCCGAAAGCCGGTGACGGTGGCCGGCGAGCGGGTTTGGCTGCCGCAGGCCGGGCGCCGCTCCGCCCTGACGCCGCCAGCGCCCAATCCCCGGCGCCGCTGATGGAGCCGCCGCTGACTGAATCGTCGCGGGTGGCGCGCCTGGCCCATTTCCTGTCCTACGCCCTGCATCCGGCGGTGCTGATGGTGGCGACCATGGTCGCGCTCAGCGCCCACGGCCGCGGCGATCTCTGGCTGTCGCTGCTGGACGCCGGGATTCTGCTGCTCGGCCTGCTCCCCGGGCTGGGCTTCATCGCCTACAAAGCGCGGCGCGGCGAGGTCAGCCATGTCCATCTCTTGCTCAAGGAGGAGCGGCGGATCATCCTGCCGCTGCTGCTGGCGGGCATCGCCGGCGCCCTGCTGGTCTATGCGCTGATCGGCGCGCCGCGCTTTATCATCGACGGGCTGGTCATCGGCCTGATCGAGGGCGCGGTGGTGACCCTGATCACCCGATTCTGGAAGATCAGCCTCCACGCGACGGTGGGGATGTGCTGCGCCGCCTTCTGCCTCACGACCTCGGCGGCGCTCGCCGCAGCGATGGCAGTGATCGCTGTCGTCACCGGCATCGCCCGGCTGCCGATCAACCACCACACGCCGGCCCAGGTCCTCGCCGGCTGGGCCTACGGCTTCGGCGCCACCGCCGCCCTGCTCTGGGCCCTGACTGACTATCTCTGAGCGAGCGCCGCATCTTCTTGACCCGCGGCCTCGTATTGCTCGCATCGTCCCACCCATCAGAGGAGCCCCCCATGAGACGAAGAAGAGTTGTCCGCCTGCTCGCCACCGGAGTGCTGATCGGCCTGCTCGGCGCCTGCGCTGATCCCGGCACAGCTGTCGACCCGACGATCGCCCCCGCCGCCGAGGCCCCCGCCGCCGAGCTTCCCGCTCAGCCGCCCGCGCCCCCCA
>DASWWB010000563.1:0-8123 GCA_036406115.1 Herpetosiphonaceae bacterium | reverse complement strand
CGGGCTGAAATCAGCCCGCCGCCGCGCTCCAAACCGACTCAGAGATGGCTAGGGGTAGCGCGGGGGCGCGATCGTCACGCCGGCCGGCGGGGTCACGCCGGGACCGTAGATGAAGAAGTCCTCCCACGGCTGGTACTTGGTGAAGAAGCGCTCGCGGGTCGCCTGGCCGTTGGCCTTGGTCACCACGCGGAACATCGTCACGTCCATGCCGGCGCGGCCATGGACCAGCTGCGAGACCGTGCCGCGCTTCATGGTTTTGTCGTACTGCCACACCGGCTTGCCCGGATTGACCTTGTTGGTGATCGTCGGGCCTTCCATCTTGGCTTTGCGCCCGTCGCCGTAGCCCCACAGCGTGAAGGTCACGCGGCCGGCCTTGGTGTCGGTTTCGGTGTACATCCAGACATCGGTCTTCAGGTCGTTCTTCCAGCGGAAATCGACCTCGGGCAGGAAGACCGTGGCGTCGAAGCCCATGATGTTCTCATAGTAGTAGACGATATAGGTGTGCGGGTAGCGCTCGACGATCGGGAAGCCGGCGTTGAACACCGCGCGGTACATCGTGGTCGAGACCTGGCACAGGCCGCCGCCGACAACTTTCTCAAGCTTGCCGCCGACGATCGCGTAGCCGTCGACGAAGCCGGCCTCCTCGGAGACATCGCCGACGTTGGCGTTGAACGAGAAGGTCTCGCCGGCCTTGACCTTCAGGCCGTTGAAGCGGCCGGCGGCGCGGGCGATGTTCTGGACCCGCTCGGAGCCGGAGCCGCCGTAGTAAGTCGTGGAGGTGCCGAGCATCTGGATGGCGTTGGCCGGCGACCGGTCGGCGGGCGAGACGCCCACGTAGTTGGCGTACTCGGCGCCCAGCAGGCCCAGCTGGATCTCATATTTGGTGCCGGCGTGCTCCGGGTGGTACTCGAAGCGAGCGCGCTCGAAGTACTGGACGGCGTAGGTCTGGCCGTCGGAGGGATTGACCTCGGGGAACTCCTCGCTGATCGGGAAGCCGAAGGCCTGGACGCCGCCGCGCGTGTTCCAGTAATCGCGGAAGCCGCCGCGCACCGTGTGGCCGGACTCGGGGAAGAAGGTGAACTCGGGGCCCGGCGAGGCGGCCAGCCACTGGAACGGCGGCTCGGCGGCGCGGTACTCGGTGAAGAAGGCGCCCAGCCGCGTCAGCAGGACGTAGTAATCGGTGCCTTTGTTCTCAGGATGGATCTCGAAGCGGGCGCGCTCGAAGTACTGGACCTGCTGGCCGTTCTCGGTGATGACCTCGGTCAGCGGCAGGCCGAAGGTCTCGAGGCCGCCCCGGGTCTCGTAGAAGGTCTTGACTTCGAACATGATATTGTGGCCGGTCTCGGGGAAATGGCGATACGGGCCGGCCTGCTGCTGGGCGGGCGCCGCTTCAGTCACCGTTGGGCGCTGGACGGGCAAAACGACACTGAAAGCTGCCACCACGGCCAGCAGGATCAGCGCACGCACACGACGCGGGATCATAGTCTCTCCTGGATTAACCTACCATAAAAAACAGGGCTAAGACGCCATTGTACGTGGCGCGCGACCATCCGTCAATGGAAAACTGCTCATATTTTCGCGGGCGGCGGCGCCGGTTTCGCCGCTCCCAGCGAGCTCATCCGCCTGGCTAAAACGGCGCCAGCCCCCCGGGAAGGAGGGCTGGGCGCGGGACCGGCCGGCGGCTACTCGCCGAGGAACACGCCGGGGCGCGCCTTCAGCTTCTCGAAAATCGTCGCCTGGATCGTCGAGCGGACCTGCTCGGTCAGCTGCGAGATCAGCAGCGGGTCCTCGGCGCGCTTGGCGCCGTACTCCTCGGTCGGAATGGGCTCGCCGAAGACGATGTACCACTTGCTGGGCAGCGGGATCAACCCGAGCGGCCCGAGCCACGGGAACGTCGGCGTGATCGGAAAGTAGGGGAAGCCCAGCAGCTTGGCCAGCGGCTTGAAATCGAACAGGTGCGGATGGATCTCCTCGCTGCCGATGATCGACACCGGGATGATCGGCGCGCCGGTCTTGACCGCGACCTTGACGAAGCCGCCGCGGCCGAAGCGCGCCAGCTTGTAGCGGTCTTTGTAGAGCTTGCCCACGCCCTTCAGCCCCTCGGGGAAGACGCCGACCAGCTCGTCGCGCTCCAGCAGCCGCTCGGCGTTGGCCGGCAGCGCCTGGACCTGGCCCAGCCTGCTGAGCAGCGGCGCGATGAACGGGATCGACGAGAACCAGCTCAGGTGCAGGTTGCGCAGCAGGCGGGCCGACGGGTGCTCGTTCATCAGCGCCACGCCGACCATCGCGCCATCCCACGGCAGCACACCCGAGTGATTGCAGACCAGCAGCGCGCGGCCGGAGTCCGGCACGTTCTCCAGGCCGATGGCCTCGACCCGCCAGTACTTCGAGTACATAAAGGAGAGCAGCGGCCGGGCCAGCTCGATGAACTCATAGTCCAGCCCGAACTCATCGACGGCGTAGTCGCCGCGGAAGCGGCGCTTGACGGTATCGACGTTGGCGTCGAGCTGGTAGCGCAGGACCATGCCGATGCCCTTCCAGAAGTCGGCATCCAGGTAATCGCTGTTGATATTGGCCTTGAGCGTGTCGACCACGCCCTCGATCACGCGCTTGGGCCAGCGGGTCAGCGACTCGCGGATCAGGCCCACGACCTCGGCGACAGCGAAGGAGCGGTCCTCGTCGGGGGCGGGCATGGAGCGGATCTCCGCCTCCAGCGCCGAAAGCAGCGAGTCGATCCGGTTATGGGAGGCGGACTGGGCGTTGGCGCCGAGATTGCTCACCGGCACCTCGCGCACGGCGATCTCATCCTCGTCGACCAGCTTGACCGCGTCGCCGTCGAGGACGACCGGCAGCTCCTCATGCTCGGCCTCGGCCTCGCCGACCACCACGGGCTCGGCAGCCAGGGCCGCCGCAAGTCCGTCCTCGGCGGGATGGGCGCCGTTGCCGTTGGCGTTGGACTCGGCGGGTTTGGCGCGGCGGCGCTTGGGCGTCGATTTCTCAGTCATCACGAAACCTCTTTCTCGGTTTTGCGGCCGGCGCGGTTGAGGAACGCCCGGATCCCGTCCTTGGCCACCGGCGGCAGCTGGGCGATGCCGGCGAAGCGATGGAGCCGCAGCGCGCTGCGGAAGGCCTCGACCGCCTCCTCGGCGGTGTGGCGCGGCTCGTAGCCCAGCTCCTCGCGCATCTTGGAGACATCAGCGACCCAGGGGTAGCGCAGATAGTCCAGCTCGAAGGGCACGGCGCGCAGCACCTTGGCGTTGCGGCGCAGGCCGGGCAGCTTGCTCAGGCCGTAGGCCAGGGGATGGAACACCGGCAGCGGCTGGCGGCCGATCTGGCGGATGAGCTGGCTCAGGGCGAAGACGCCCTCCGCAGCGACATTGAAGACGCCGTCGGCCTCGGTCGCCATCGCGTGGAGGATGGAGCCGACCACGTCGGCCTCGTGAACCACCTGGAACAGCGGATCGAAGCCGAGCAGCACCGGCGGCGCCGGCTGGGCCAGGTAGCGCATCAGCGAGGAGGCGCCGCTAGCGCCGATGATGCCGGGGAAGCGCAGGACCACGATCTTCAGGTCCGGGTGGTTGCGGCGGAACTGGCCTACCGCCTTCTCGATCTCGTAGCGCTGACCGATCGCCGGCTCGCCGGTGCGGCCGCGCAGCGGGGCGTCCTCGTGGAGGTAGAGCGGATTATCGACATGGGCGCCGTAGACCAGCGTGCTGCTCTTAAGCACCACCTGCTTGACGCCGGCGGCGTTGGCGGCCGCCAGCAGCTCCACCGTGCCCATCACATTGGTCTGGAAAGCCTGTTCGGCCGAAAGCGTCGTGCCGTCGTTGCCGAGGCCGGAGGCGAACACCATGTGCAGGATGCCCTCGACTCGCTCCTTGCGCAGCAGCTCCACCAGCAGCGGATCGCGCAGATCGGCCTGGATATACTCAACGCCGTCGATCGGCCGCTCGGGCGCGCGGACATCCATGCCCAGCACGCGCACGATGGGGAATTTCACCAGCTGGCGGGCGAGTCGGCGGCCCCAGCGACCGGCGACCCCAGTGATCAGCACGGTGCGTCGCTCCATACAGGCTCCTTTTTAACTAGGCTTACACATGGCCCGGGCCGGCGGCGCGGAGATGGGCGCCGAGCCAGCCGGCGAGCTGGTCGTGATCGCGTTCGGAGCAAGCCAGGGCCTTCAGTTCGGCGGCCAGGGCCTGCGGATCGTCAATGCCGTGGCCGTTGAGCGCGGCGAAGCGCAGCACCGCCAGCAGCGCCGTCGCCTCGTTGGCGGAGCGGAACGGGCGGTTCTTGATCAGATAGAAGGCCAGAGCGGCGGCTTTGGCGGGCAGATCGTCGTACAGCTCCTGGCCGAACATTGTCTGGCCGGGGGCGGCCGCGAGATTGACCAGGCGATCATGGCTGGCGAGGCCGAGGCGGCCGCCGAAGCGTTCCACCAAGTAGCCATGGAGGTCGAGGAGATCTTGTTGGCTGAGATAGCGCGGCGGGTCAGTCATGGCGTCCTGCGGCTAGAGATCAAGCAGCGTGCGGAACTCGCGGTCGTAGGCGTCGACGACGGCGCCGGCCCATTCCCGCAGCTCGGGGCTGAGCGGGCGGCGCAGCACCAGCTCGCCGTCGGTGAAGACCAGCTCGACCGGGTCCTGGGCGGCGAGGCCGATGGCGTCGAGCCAGCCCTGGACGACCGGCGGCAGATTCTCGCGTTCGATCACAAGCGAGCGCGGCATGGCAACCTCCTTGCGCGGCAGTGCCGCCGCAGCGCAGTGCGTTATATCATACCACATGCGACAGGGCCTAGATCGCACGAAGGGCGCACCGCAGTGCGCCCTCGGAAGATCGGATGGCCGCCAGCCACTAGCGGATTTTGACGATCGTGAACTTGGTCGGGCCGGCGGGCGTGTCGACAGTGAGCTTCTGGCGCGGCTTCTTGCCCAGCAGGGCGCTGCCGATCGGCGACTCGTTGGAGATCTTGCCGTTGCGCGGGCTGGCCTCGGCGGCGCCCACGATCATCCAGGTCTCCTCGTCGCCGCCGTCGTCATAGCGGATGGTCACCGACGAGCCCACCCGCACCTCGCGATGGTCCGACTGATCTTCTTCTATCATCTGGGCATTGCGCAGAATGTTGGTAATCTCGCGAATGCGGCCTTCCAGAAAAGCCTGCTTGTTTTTCGCGTCCTCGTACTCGCCGCTTTCGGAGATGTCGCCAAGCTCTTTGGCCTGCCGGATGCGCTCCGAGACATCTTTCCGGCCGAACGTCTCAAGCTCTTCCAGCTCTGCCTCGAGACGCAACCGCCCCTCTTTTGTCAAGTAAATCGGCTTTTCACTCATGGTCCAGGCCTCTAAAGAAGAGATAAATAAAAAAACTGAGACAGTTTGCTCAGCCAGCATGCCCGTCGCGAGTTGGGTGCGGGTAGGGATGCGCGGGCCATTATACGCGATGGTCCAGGGTTTGTCTAGGGAGCAGGCTGGGCGTAGCGGAAGCTCGGCGGCGGCACCCGCGGCACCGTCAGGCTGTCGCTCGGGACGATTGTCACCGCGACTTCGTAGATGTCGCTCCAGATCCGCAGCAGGCCGCCCAGCCGATTGAGCGCGCCCATCAGGGTGGTGCTGTCGCCAAGCGCCGCCACCTGGTAGGGCGGGCTCTGGGCCACGCCGTTGATGTAGAGCGTCGCGTCGCGCTGCTCGATCACGGTGCGGGCCACGATCCGCTGGTTGTTGATCGCGATCGCCTCGGCGCCGGCGTTGCGGATCTCGTTGATCAGCGCCATCACATCGCCGGCCTGGAGCGCGTAGTCGAGGGTGATCAGCACGCCGGCGCCGCGCACCTGGACGGCGCCGGTCTGGGCGCGCAGGCGGCTCAGGTCGTTGACCAGGCGATCCAAGTTGCTGGAGCCGGCGTCCTTGGTCCGCTGGTAGGTGGCGTTTTGGTCGATCAGCTCGGTGATCTCGCGCTGGGTCTTGGCGTTGTCCTCGATCAGGCGGCTGATCAGGCCCGACAGCTCCTCGGGCGAAAGATTGCGCACGTCGCTGGTGATCGAGTCATGGGTGCGGAACTGCACCACCAGCAGGAAGCCGATCGCGGCGCAGACGATCGTCAGCGTCGCCTGGCGGATGATCGCCCGGCTCATGGCGTGGCCTCCAGGTGGCGCGAGCCCAGGGTGCCGCCGTAGGCCGGGACCTGGACCTGCTTCTGCTGGCGGACGCTGACGACCAGGCCGTTCTCCTGCTGGCGCTGCCACAGCTCGCCCAGCAGCGGCGAGGCCTGGATGGCTTGCTCCAGCCGGGCCGGCTCGCCGATCGCCCGCACGGTGAAGGGCGGCGCCAGCAGCTCCTGGTTGATGATCACCGTCGAGCCCACGCAGTAAATCGAGGTCTGGTCGGTGATGCGTTGGTCATTGATCGCGATCGCCTCCGCGCCGGAGCTCCACAGCACGCCGACCGTGGCGACCAGCTGCTGCTGATGGATGATGTAGCGATTGACATCGGCGGCGTCGGGGGCGACGCTGGCCTTGCTGTCGTCGAGCAGCACCTCGACGCCGGGGCCGCGCAGCGGCGTGAGGCCGGCGATCTGCTTATGGATATCGATCTCGCTGCGGATATCTTCGAGGTTGCCCTGGTTGGAGGTGGCCTGGCGCTGGAGCCCGTCCTGCTCGTCGCGCAGGCGCTTCAGCTCGGCCTTGAGTTCGTGCTGGCGGGCGCGCAGCTCGGTCACAGTGTTGACGGTGATGTCGCTGGCGTAGGTGCGCGAGGCGATGACGGGCTTGACCGGATTGCCGGCGCGCACCGTCAGCAGCAAGCCGACGATAAAGCCGCCGACCAGCAGCGTCATCCAGCTCACGCTCACCATCTGCCAGCCGTCGGTGCGCCGCATGCCGTCTCCCTCGCCCTACGGGGCCACTTGGATGGTGAAGGTCCGGGTGTTGTTGCTCAGCGTGCTCTCGTTGGGCAGCGGCTCGGCGCGCACGGTCAGCGTGTAGGTGGCGAACTCGGCGGGCAGGCTGCCTGCCGGCTGGATGCGCACGACGGCGATGGCGCCGGGCGCCAGCGATTCGAGCGCGCCAGCCCCTTCGAGGACCAGGCCGCCGTCTTCGTTGAGCAGCCGGGCTTTGACACGGACATTGTAGGCGGTCAGGGCGCCGCGGTTCTCAACCGCCGCGAGGACAGCGTAGGTGTCGTTGACGGGCAGCCGGTTGCCCTGCAACGCCGGGTCAAAATCAACGCTGACAATCCCCAGATCATAATCGGCCGTGCTCGCGGGCGGTGATGGCGGCGGCGATGGGATCACGTCGATGCGCCCGCAGCCGCCAAGGACCAGCAGCAGCAGCGCAAACGTTTGCAAACGGCGCACAACATACCTCCCTGTGATGGATGGATCAATCTCATTTTCGCCTGCGAAGTGTACGGGAGGGCCCTGGATATGTCAAGAAACGACGAGCGTGCCGCGGGCGACCTGCTCGCCGGCGAGGGCGGCCGCCAGCTCGCCAGGACCGCAGATCACAATCTCCATGCCCGGCGTCGCGGCGGCTAGGCGCCACATGGCCTCGATCTTGGAGCGCATGCCGCCGGTGACATCGACGCCGTGCGAGCCGCCGAGCGCCGCCAGCACCTCGGCGTAGTTGGCGCGGTCGATCCGCGGGAGCGGCCGGGCGGCGGGATTGGAGCGCGGATCGGCGTCGTAGACCGCCGCTTCGCCGAGGAGGATGATCCGGGCCGGCAGCAGGCGCGGCGCGAGGAACGAGAACAGCGCCTCGGTGGAGATGATCGCGCAGCCCTGGCGGTCGTCGAGCGCCACGTCGCCGTAGACAACCGGGATCAGGCCGTTGGCGAGCAGGGTTTCGATCGGGGCGACCGCCAGCTCGGCCAGGACGCCGCCGCTGGCGCGGGCCGAAGCCATCGGCTGGAGCCCGACCGCCGGCAGCTCCGCCTCCAGCAGCGCTTCGAGCACCGCGCGGTGGAGCCGGCCCATCGCGTCGGCGACCCGCACCACGCCCTGCCAGCTTTCCGGCCCGGCGATCCCGCGGTGAGTGGCGTAGCGCTCGGCCCAGTAGTGGCCGAACGAGCCGCCGCCGTGGCCGATCAGCAGCGGCTGGCCGGGCCGGTCGCGGCGGGCGGCCGCCAGCTGG
>DASWWB010000562.1:0-6458 GCA_036406115.1 Herpetosiphonaceae bacterium | reverse complement strand
GGAGGAGGCGCTGGCCCAGGCCAGGCGCGCCATGGGCCGCACCAGCCCCAACCCGCCGGTTGGCGCGGTGGTCGCCCGCGACGGCGTGATCGTCGGCCGCGGCTGGACCCAGCCGCCGGGCGGCGCCCACGCCGAGGTTGGCGCGCTGCGCGAGGCGGGCCCGGCGGCGGCCGGCGCCGATCTGTATGTGACGCTGGAGCCATGCACGATCCACGGCCGCACGCCTCCCTGCGCCGACGCGATCATCGCTGCCGGGATCCGGCGGGTGGTGATCGCAGCCCGCGACCCCAACCCGCGCTTCGAGCGCGACGCCGCCAGCGTCCTCGGCGCCGCCGGCGTAGCTGTCGAGTTCGACGAGGCCGCCCGCGCCGAGGCCGAGGAGCAGACCGAGGCGTTCCGCCGCTGGATCACCGCCCGCCGCCCCTTCGTGCTGGCCAAATACGCCATGACCCTCGACGGCAAGATCGCCACCAAAACCGGCGACTCGCGCTGGATCACCAGCCCGCCGGCCCGCGCCTGGGTCCACGAGCTGCGCGACCGGACCGACGCGATCCTGGTCGGCGTCGGCACGCTCCTCGCCGACGATCCGCTGCTGACCACCCGGATCGAGCGGCCGGCGCGCCCGGTCAGCCACCCGCTGCGGGTGGTGCTGGACGCCGGCGGCCGCACGCCGCCCGCCGCCGCTCTGCTGCGCGCTGACACGCCCGGCCGCACGCTCATCGCCACGACTGAGCGCTCCGATCCCGCCTGGCGGTCGGCGCTGGCCGGGCCGCACGCGGAGGTCGCGCTGCTGCCGGCGCTGCCGGGCGGGCGGATCGATCCGGCGGCGCTGCTCGATCTGCTGGGCGAGCGCCAGATCACCTCGCTGCTGGTCGAGGGCGGCGGCGAGGTGATCGCCAGCTTCGCCGCCGCCGGGCTGATCGACAAGCTGTATGCCTTCATCGCGCCCAAGATCGTCGGCGGCGCCCACGCTCCGTCGCCGGTCGGCGGCCCCGGCGTCGAGCGTATGGCCGAAGCCGCCCCCTTCATGCTGCGCCGCGTCGAACAGCTAGGCCCCGATGCGCTGCTCGTGGCCTATCCGGTGTTAGAATGAGCGCAGAGTGATCAGTCGTCAGTCGCCAGCCGCCAGTCGTCAGGGGCGGGCTGCGACGATTGTTGCGCAACCCACCAGGAACGCCAGGAATGTTGCCACCTGTCGCGCCATGGCTGCGATCTTGTCACTACTCGCTTCTCCTGACGACTGACGACTGGCGACTGACAACTAACAAGGAACACACCATGTTCACAGGCATTATCGAGGAGCTTGGATCGGTCCTGGCGGCCGACACGCGCCATGAGCGCGACAACACGCTGAGGATCGGCTGCAAGCTGGCCGCCAGCGACGCGCATCTGGGCGACAGCATCGCCGTCAACGGCGTCTGCCTCACGGTGACGGCCTTCGGCGCCGATTGGTTCGACGTGGGCCTGGCGCCCGAAACGCTGCGCCGGACCAATCTGGGCGGACTCGCGCCGGGCGACCCGGTCAATCTGGAGCGGGCCCTGGCGGCCGGGCAGCGCATGGGCGGCCACTATGTCCAGGGCCACGTCGACGGCACCGGCGCGATCGTCTCGATCGTCCCCGAGGGCGAGTCGCGGATCGTCACGGTGCGGGCGCCGGCCAATCTGATGCGCTATATCGTGGAAAAGGGCTTCATCGCCGTCGACGGCACCAGCCTGACGATCACCGCCGTGACCGAGGACACCTTCAGCCTGGCGATTATCGCCCACACCCAGGAGTGGGCGCTGATCGGCCGCCAGCAGGTCGGCGATTCGGTCAACCTGGAGGTCGATATCATGGCCAAGTACGCCGAGAAGCTGCTCGCCGGCCAGCGCGCATGAGCGCCGAAAGCGCCGCCTACGAGGCCTACGCTCGCCACTACGACGAGGGGCAGCTGCATTTCAGCGTGCTGATGTACGGCTACCTGGCCGAGGTGCTGGCCCGCCACCGCCCGCCGCCGGAGCGCACGCTGATCGACCTGGCTTGCGGCACCGGCACGCTGGCCCTGATGCTGGCCGACGATGGCTGGGACGTGCTGGGGATCGACGGCTCGCGGGCCATGCTGCGCGAGGCCCAGCGCAAAGCCCGGCGCGGCGCCGGCCTGGAGCGCTCGATCCGCTTCCGGCGGGCCGATATGCGCGACTGGAGCGCCAGCGCACCGGTCAGCCTGGTCACCTGCTGCTACGACAGCCTCAACTACCTGCTGGAGGAGGCTGATCTGCTGGCGGCGTTCCGCGCGGTCCGCGCCGCCCTCGCGCCGGGCGGGCTGTGGATCTTCGATATCAACACGCCCTTTTTCCTGACCAACGTCTGGGATCCGGTCGAGGTCGAGGAGCGCGACGGCTACGCCCACGTCATGCAGACCGGCTTCGAGCCCGCCCGCTGCCTGTCGACCCTGACCCTGACCGGCTTCGCCCGCCGGGCCGATGGGCTGTACGAGCGCTTCGACGAGCGCCACGCCGAGCGCGGCTACGGGCGCGAGACGCTGGCCCGGCTGCTGGCCGAGGCCGGCTTCGCCGTCGAGGCCGTCTACGAATGCTTTGTCCTGACCGAGCCGACCCCGGCCAGCCACCGCTGGCTCTGGGTCTGCCGCAACCCTGAATCCGGCGCCGCGACGCTGCGGCGCCCCACCGAGGAGTAGTTATGCCACTCGCCACTGTCGAAGAGGCCATCCTGGATTACGCCGCCGGCAAAATGGTGATTATCGTTGACGACGAGGATCGCGAGAACGAGGGCGACCTGGTCTGCGCCGCCCAGTTCATCACGCCCGAGGCGGTTAATTTCATGGCCAAGGAGGGCCGCGGCCTGATCTGCCTGGCGATCACCGGCCAGCGGCTGGACGAGCTGGAGATCCCGATGATGGTCGGCTCCAACAGCTCCAAATACGGCACCAATTTCACGGTCTCGATCGAGGCGGCCCACGGCGTGACGACCGGCATCTCGGCCCACGACCGCGCCCACACCATCCAGACCGTCATCAACCCGGCCTCGACGCCCGCCGACATCGCCCGGCCGGGCCACGTTTTCCCGCTGCGGGCGGCCGAGGGCGGCGTGCTGCGCCGGGCCGGCCAGACCGAGGCCTCGGTCGATCTGGCCAAGCTGGCGGGCCTGTATCCCGCCGGCGTGATCTGCGAGATCATGAACGACGACGGGACCATGGCCCGCCTGCCCCAGCTGGAGGTCTTTGCGGAGAAGCACGGCCTCAAGATCATCAGCGTCGAGCAGCTGATCGCCTTCCGCCGCCAGCGCGAGCAGCTGGTCAAGCGCGTCGCCGAGGCCCGCCTGCCCACCCGCTACGGCCAGTTCACCGTGCTGGCCTACGAGAGCGACCTGGACCTCAAGGAGGCGATCGCGCTGGTGATGGGCGACATCGCCGACGGCGAGCCCACGCTGGTCCGCGTCCACTCCGAGTGCCTGACCGGCGATATCTTCGGCTCGCTGCGCTGCGACTGCGGCCCGCAGCTCGACCGGGCGATGGAGCAGATCGCCGCCGAGGGCCGCGGCGTGCTGCTCTACCTGCGCCAGGAGGGCCGCGGCATCGGCCTGCCCAACAAGCTGCGGGCCTATGCGCTCCAGGACGAGGGCCTTGACACGGTCGAGGCCAACGAGCGGCTCGGCTTCCCCGCCGACCTGCGCGACTACGGCGTGGGCGCCCAGATCCTGGCCGACCTCGGCCTGCGCAAGATCCGCCTGCTCACCAACAACCCCAAAAAGATGATCGGCCTGGAGGGCTACGGCCTGGAGATTGTCGAGCAGCTGCCGCTCCAGACGCCGACGACGCCCGAGAACGAAGCCTACCTGCGGACCAAGCGCGAGCGCCTCGGCCACTCGCTGGCGCTCTAGGAGACAGCAATGCACACCTACGAAGGGAATTTGATCGGCACCGGCCTGCGGGTCGGCATCGTCGTCGCCCGCTGGAACGAGTTCATCGGCGGCAACTTGCTCAGCGGCGCCCTCGACGCGCTGCGCCGCCACGGCGTGGACGAGGCGGCGATCGACGTGGCCTGGTGCCCGGGCTCGTTCGAGATTCCGCTGGTCGCCAGGCGCATGGCCGCCAGCGGCCGCTACGACGCCCTGATCTGCCTGGGCGCGGTGATCCGCGGGGCCACCTCCCACTATGATCTGGTCGCCGGCAGCGTCACCTCGGGCTGCGCCAGCGCGATGCACGACACCGGCGTGCCCATCCTGCTCGGCGTCCTCACCACCGAGACCATCGAGCAGGCGATCGAGCGCGCCGGCACCAAGGCCGGCAACAAAGGCGCCGAGTGCGCCGTCGCCGCGATCGAGATGGCGAATTTGCTCAAGGCGCTGGGGTAAGAGTCGTCAGCTGTCAGTCGTCAGTCGTCAGGGCGGGCAACGTTGCTGGGTATCGCCGCTATGCAATTGGCCGATCCTGACGACTGACGACTGATGACTGATAGGCCCTGGTGTATAATGGAATCTGATCAACCGCGTTAGGAGGCTCCGTTATGAATCGACGTGTCGTCGTCACAGGGATGGGCGCCATCAGCCCCCTGGGCCTGGATGTGTCGTCGCTGTGGCAAGGCATCGTTGAAGCGCGCTCGGCGACCGGGATCATCACCCAGTTCGATCCGGCCAATTTCGACTGCAAAGTGGCCGCCGAGGTCAAGGGTTTCGATCCCGCCAACTACATGGATAAGAAAGAGGCCCGCCGCAACTCGCGCTTCGTCCAGTTCGCGGTGGCCGCCACCCGCGAGGCCCTGCGCTCCGCCGACTTCGCGATCACCGACGAGAATGCCGACGACGTGGGCGTGATCATCGGCTCGGGCATCGGCGGCATGGAGAACTTCTCGGCCCAGTTCCGGGTGATGGAGGCCAAGGGCCCCGGCAGGATCAGCCCGTTCCTGATCCCGATGATGATCGTCGACATGGCGGGCGGCCTGGTGGCGATCGAGATCGGCGCGCGCGGCCCGAACTTCTGCCCGGTCTCGGCCTGCGCCACCTCCGGCAACGCGATCGGCGAGGCCTGGCACATCATCAAGCGCGGCGAGGCCAAAGTGATCGTGGCCGGCGGCACCGAGGCGGCGATCACCGAGATCGGCATCGGCGCCTTCGCCAGCGCCCGCGCCCTGTCCACCAACAACGACGAGCCCGAGCGCGCCTCGCGGCCCTTCGACGCCACCCGCGACGGCTTCGTCATGGGCGAGGGCGCCGGGGTCCTGGTCCTGGAGGACTACGAGCACGCTGTCAGCCGCGGCGCCAACATCCTGGCCGAGCTGGTGGGCTACGGCGTCAGCACCGACGCCTACCACGTCACCATGCCGGCGGAGGGCGGCACCGGCGCGGTCAAATCGATGCGCATGGCGCTGCGCCAGGCCGGGCTGGAGCCCCACGAGCTGGGTTACCTCAACGCCCACGGCACCTCGACCCCGGTCAACGACCGCACCGAGACCCAGGCGATCAAGACGACCTTCGGCGAGGCGGCGCCCAAGATCCCGGTCAGCTCCAACAAGTCGCAGTTCGGCCACACGCTGGGCGCCGGCGGCGCGCTGGAGGCGGTGGTGAGCATCATGGGCATGCGCGAGGGGCTCATCCCGGCGACGATCAACTATGCGGCGCCCGACCCGGAGTGCGACCTTGACTACGTGCCCAACACGCCGCGCGCGGCCCGCTTCGACACCTTCATGAGCAATTCGTTCGGCTTCGGCGGCCACAATGTGAGCCTGCTGTTCCGCCGCTTTGAAGAGTAAGCCATGCATCTGTCGCGGCTGTGGGAACAACTCAGCTACCGCTTCGAGTCGCTGGCGCTGCTGGAGGCGGCCCTGGTCCATCGCTCGTATGTCCACGAGCATCCCGATTGCATCCATCCGCCCAACGAGCGGCTGGAGTTCTTGGGCGACGCGCTGCTGAACTTCATCACCGGCTCGTTCCTCTACGAGAGCTACCCCGAGCGCGGCGAGGGCGAGCTGACCCAGCTCCGCGCGGCGCTGGTCAAAACCAGGACGCTGGCCTCGTTCGCCCGCCAGTACGATCTGGGCGCGTTCCTCATGCTCAGCCGCGGCGAGGAGCGGGCCGGCGCACGCACCCGCGACAGCCTGCTGGCCGACGCCTTCGAGGCGCTGATCGCGGCGATCTCGCTAGACGGCGGCTGGCAGGCGGCCCGCGACTTCGTGCTGCCCCACCTGCGGGCGGAGGTGGTGCGGATTGAAGACGGCGTCGCCCAGGCCGATTGGAAATCGCTCATCCAGCAGCGGGTCCAGGCCATGGTCGGCATCACGCCGGACTACCGCAAAGTCTCGGTGGCCGGGCCCGACCACCGCCGCGAGTGGACGATGGAGGTCTGGGCCGGCGAGGTCTTCCTCGGCCGCGGCAAAGGCCGCTCCAAGCAGCTCGCCACCCAGCAGGCCGCCGAGCTGGCCCTGGCCGCGCTCGACGGCGACGATCCGCCCAAGCTGGTCGC
>DASWWB010000561.1:0-5973 GCA_036406115.1 Herpetosiphonaceae bacterium | reverse complement strand
TCCAGACCGGGGGCGCGCTCGGCTCGCTGGTCGGGCAGGCGCTCCACACCACCGCCGCCGAGCGCAAAGTCCTGCTGGCCTGCGGCGCGGCGGCGGGCATGGCCGCGATTTTCAGCGCGCCGATCGCGGCGGTCATCCTCGCGATCGAGCTGCTGCTGTTCGAGTTCACGACGCGCTCGTTCATCCCGCTGGTGATCGCCAGCAGCCTGGCGACCGCCGTCCATTTCGAGCTGATGGGCAGGGAGCCGCTGTTCGCCTTCGCGGCTGTCGATTTCGGCCTGCCGGGCGGCCTGCCGTTCTACGCGCTGCTCGGCGTGCTGTGCGGGCTGCTGGCGGTCGGGCTGAGCAAGGCGCTGTACTGGGTCGAGGACCAGTTCGAGCGGCTGCCGTTCGATCCGATGTGGTGGCCGGCGCTGGGCGGGCTGGGGCTGGGGCTGATCGGCCTGACGGCGCCGCGCGTCCTGGGCGTGGGCTACGAAACCATCGGCGACATCCTCAACAGTCGGCTTGAGCTGCGCGCGCTGGCGATCATCATGGTGGCGAAAACCCTGGCGCTGCTGGTCTCGCTCGGCTCGGGGACCTCGGGCGGGCTCCTGGCGCCGACCTTTATGATCAGCGCGGCGATGGGCGCCGCCTTCGCTTTGATCTGCGACCGGCTGCTGCCCGGGCTCGGGCTGGCGCCGGGGGCCTTCGCGCTGGTGGCGATGGCGGCGGTCTTCGGCGCGGCGTCGCGGGCGACCTTCACGTTCATCATTTTCGCCTTCGAGACGACCCGCGACTACACCGCCATGCTGCCCCTGATGCTCGCCAGCGTCATCGCCGCCGGCATCGCCCGCATCTGGATGGACCACTCGATCATGACCGAGAAGCTGGCCCGGCGCGGCGTGCGCGTCCACCAGGACTACGAGGCCGATGTCTGGCAGCGGCTGACAGTGGGCGAGGTGATGGACCCGGCCCCGGCGACCGTCGCCGCCACGATGCTGGTCGACGCGCTCGCCGCGCGCATCGCCGCGCAGCAGCCGGAGCTGACGCGCCACCAGGCGCTGCCGATCCTGGACGCCGACGGCCGCCTGGCCGGGATTATCACGCGCAAGGACCTGGTGCGCGCGCTCGGCGACGAGGCGGCGGGCCCGCTCACGGTGCTGGAGGCCGGCAGCGCCGTCGTGACGGTCGCCTACCCCGACGAGACGCTGCACGAGGCGAGCCTGCGCATGGCCAGGGCGCAGATCGGGCGGCTGGCGGTGGTGTCGCGGGCCGACCCAACCCGCCTCTGCGGCTATCTCGGCCGCAACGAGCTGATCTCAGCCCGGCTCCGCATGCTTGACGAGGAGCATCGGCGCGAGCCGGGCTGGGCCGCCCGCCGAACGCGGCCGGCCGAGCCGCCGCTTGGCGCCCGCCCCTAGCCCGGCGCGCGACAAGCGGGACCTAATATTGGGGGAGAGGGCTATCGGCTATCAGGTATCAGCTGTCAGGCCATAGATTCGGGAACAGTGATGCCGCCTCCGACGCTGGCGCTCCTTGCTGGCAGCACCATCGAGTCCCGACGCCTGGTCCTGATGGCTGATACCTGATAGCCGATAGCCAAAGTGACAGCCCCTGACACGCGCCGGACCTACACTGCTCCCCACAGGCGTTTTGAGTACGCAAGAAAGGATCAGTGTATGAATGAGATGACGACGCTTGCAGTGGCGACCCATGTGTTTGGCTCCCAGGCCAAGCGCAGCGCGCCGACGGTGTACATCGCCCTCGCCGAGCGCGAGATCACGGCCCGCGAGCTGATTGGCGAGCATGTGCGGGCCGAGGTCGCCCGCGCCCAGGCCCGCCGCGAGGGCAGCCTGGCCCTGCATTACCTGCTGGACGAGCAGATCCAGCGCCAGCCCGCCGAGCGCGCGCTGGACGCCGAGGCCGAGGTCGCGTCAGCGATCGCCGGCTTCGCCGCCAAGCGCTATGTGCTGATGGTGGACGGCGTCAGCGTGACAGGCCTCGACCAGCCCCTGCCCCTGACCGAGCGCTCCAGCGTGAGCTTCGTCCGGCTGATGCCGCTGATCGGGGGCTAGCGATGCACGCGACCTACACCGCGATTGACCATCTCCAGGATCTGCTCGGCCCGACCGCGATCGACGACGCGGTGTGGGAGGCGATCCGGGCCTTCGAGCAGGCCGCTTTGCCGATCATCGAGGAGCAGTGGCCGGCCGCCGCGCGCGAGGGCCAGTATTATTGGGCGGTGCTGAACCCCAACACCGAGGCCAAGCGCCTGGAGCACTTCCAGCGCCGCGACGCCGCCGCCGCCGCGCTTGACGCCGCGCTCGGCGCCGAACGCGCCGCCCAGTGCGCCGCCGTCCTCATCACCCATCCCCAGCTCTGGCAGCCCGCCTACGCCAGCGGGCGCTACAACGCCTCGTCCGCCAGCTACGTTCTCCAGGGGCTGCTCGACACGGTCGCCGAACGCTGCTTGGAGCGCCGCCAGCCGCCGGAGTGGCCGACGCTGCTGGCCCAGCGCGCCCTGGCCGTCTGCGCCATCCCCGCCAGCGCCGAGGCGCCGGATCTCCACGATTGCCTCGGCCGGCTCGCCAACGCCGATCCCGCCCTGTGCGATCCCCTGTTCGACGCGCTGGTCGCCCGCGACTGGGACGGCGCCTGGGAGTTCCTGACTAGCCTGGCAGGCTACGAGTACCCGCGCCGCGCCGATCGGCTCGGGGAACTGTGGCTGGGGCGCGGCTCGCAGCACGCCGCCAGGCTTGTCCGCCGGCTGCACGAGCGCGGCCTGCTGGACGCCGCCCGCTTCCGCCAGCTGCTGGAGCACGTGCCCGGCAGCTTGGGCGACGTCAACGGCCTGCTCAGCCGCTGGGATCGCATCCCGCCGACCGAGGCCGAGGACATCGCGCTCGCCGCGACGCTCCAGCGGCTGCTCGACGAGGTGCTATGGGAGATGCTCTGCGATTTCCGCCCCGAGACCTGGCCGACGCTCTCCCAGATCCATTTCCTCAGCGGCGGCAAGCTGTTTCTGCGGCTGGTCGAGGAGATCGAGCAGCAGGGGCTGACATTTGTGCGCGCGCACTGGGGCCACAAGCGGATCGAGGATGTGCTCGGCCGGCTGGCCCAGGTGATCCGCCGCCGCCCCGACGACGACGCCGCCGAGCTGACCCGGCTGCTGGCGGCCTTCCGCCCTGAAACGCTGCTGGCGGTTCTGCCCTCCGTCACCGCCTACCGGGCGGAGCTGTGCGCGGCGCTGGCCTGGCCGGGGGCGGATGAGCTGCTGGCGCTGCTCGATCGCATCAGCCAGGACAGCCCCGACCGCAACGCCGATCCGACCAAGGGCGTGGTCCACCGGGCCGAGATCATGAACATCGTCCAGCGGATGGACGCGGCCCAGCTTGAGGCGCTGCTGAACACCTTTGCGCCGCATCAGGCCGCCGCCGCCGCCTTCGTGCGCGCCGCCCAGGGCGTCAACCGCAAGGAGATCCGCCGCCTGTTCGGCCGCCGCAACCAGCTGGCCGCCCGCGCCTTCGGCCTGCTGCCGCTCGAATCGCCCGAGGAGCTGATGCAGCGCTACCTGAAGCTGGCGACGTTCTATCGCGAGGCCAACAGCAGCGCCGCCGGCCGCAAAGCCTACGAGCGCGCCGCCGCCCAGGCTGGCCTGGCCAATCTGGCCTTGCAGGCCGGTTTCGCCGACGCCACCCGCCTTGAGTGGGCCATGCAGGACCGGCTCGGCGCCGAGACGCTGGCGGTCGGCAGGAGCTGGGAGATCGAGGGCTACGCGCTCTCCCTAGCCCTGGACGCCGGCGGGCCGCGGCTGGAGGTGCGCAACGGCGAGCGGCTGCTCAAGCGCACGCCCGCCGCCGTCACCCGCGAGTTCGAGTACCGCGAGGTCCGCGCCACGGTTGATCAGGCCAAGGAGCAGGAGCGGCGCTACAAGCTGGCTTTCGCCGAGGCGATGCGCCGCGATCAGCCGCTCAGCCCCGAGGAGCTGGATCTGCTCTGCCGCAATCCGCTGGCGGTCAATCTGCTGGAGCGGCTGGTGCTGGTCGACGAAGCCGGCGCCTGCGGGCTGCTGCGCGCTGGCGAGCGGGCGCTCGAAGGCACCCACGGCGAGCTGGTCCGCATCACCGGCTCGGCGCGGATCGCCCACGCCTACGGGCTGGCCCGCGAAGGCCTGCTCGCCGATTGGCAGACCGAGATCGTCCGCCGCGGCATCGTCCAGCCCTTCCGCCAGATTTTCCGCGAGCTGTACATCCTCACGCCGGCCGAGATCACGGCCCAGTATTCGTCGGCGCGGCTGGCCGGCCGGGGACTCAAAGGCCGCCAGGCCAGCGCCTTCCTCGCCAACCTGGGCTGGCTGATCAATGGCTCGGAGGTGCGCAAGCCGTTCTACGACCTGGGCTTCGAGGCCCGCTTCAACACCGGCGCCTACGATTGGTACGGCTACGGCGACGACGACGCAACCGCCACCACCGGGCTGCTGGAATTCTGGCCGCTGGTCTGGCAGCGCGACCGCGAGGAGCAGCGCGTGCCGCTTGACAAGATCCCGCCGCTGGCGCTGTCTGAGGTGCTGCGCGATCTGGACATGGTGACGGTGATCGCCCATCAGAGCGACGAGCACGGCACCTCGCGCGAGGTGCTGACCCAGCGCGCCGATCTGGTGCGGGCGCTGATCAACGCCCTGGGCCTGCGCCAGGCGCGGGTCGAGGAGCCGTATGTCCACGTCGAGGGCAGCCTGACCAGCTACCGCATCCACCTGGCGACGGCGGCGATCTACCTCTCGTCCGGCCAGTATCTCTGCATCGTCCCCAGCGCCAAGCAGCAGAAATCGCTGTATCTGCCCTTCGACGAGGGCCGCGAGTCGGTCGGCAGCGAGGTGATCAGCAAATTGCTGCTGCTGATCAACGACGCCGCGATCAGCGACCAGACCATCCGCCGCCAGATCGTCGCCGATCCGCGCTGAAACCCCGGCGGCGGGCGGCTCGGAAAGCCGCCCGCCGCAAATCTTGCTCCCCACTCGATCCCGTTCCGCCAATTCCCATCCCGCAGCCGCCGGCTAGCCGCGCGCCTCGCCGGCTGCCGCCCCGATCTCAATCGCCGCTGAGCAGGCCGGGCTGTCGCAGCAGGATTGGGCCGCCGGCGCTGGATCGATCTCAGGCGCCACCGCTGAGCAGGCCGGGTCGTCGCAGCAGGATTGGGCCGCCGGGGCGGCGGGAGCAGGCGGCGGGACAGCCACGCCCGGCTGCCGCAGCAAGCGCGCGGAGTTGGCCATGATCCCCAGGTCGGGCAGCGACTGGGCCGCCGCGGCGAACACCGGCGGCAGGAGCCCGAGCGCCGCCAGCGACAGCCCCACGAGGTTGTAGACAGTGGTGAAGGCGATATTGCCCTTGACGATCCGCATCGTGCGGCGGGCGATCGCCACCGCCTCCGGCACCAGCGCCCAGTCGTCGCGCAGCAGGGCGATGTGGGCCGCCTCCAGGGCCGTCGCCGTCCCAGCCGCGCCCATCGCGATCCCCACGTCGGCCTGGGCCAGCGCCGGGGCGTCGTTGACGCCGTCGCCGATCATCACCACGATTTTGCCGCGCGCCTGGTAGTCCCGCACCGCCTGGATTTTGTCCTCGGGCAGCAGCTCCGCGCGGGCGTCGATCCCCAGCTGCGCGGCCAGCGCCGCCGCGACCCGCCGGTTGTCGCCAGTCAGGATCGTGATCTCGGTGAGCCCCAGCTGGCGCAGCCGCTCCAGCGCCGCCGGCACCTCGGGGCGGATGCGATCGGCGACCGCGATCAAGCCCTCGGGCCGCCCGTCGCGCAGCACCCACAAGACCGTATTGCCGGCTGCTTCGAGCGCGTCGGCGGCGCTGGCGTCGCAGCTCTCCGGCAGCATGCGGCGGCTGCCGACGCAGATCTCCGCCGTGCCGATCGTCGCCCGCACGCCGTGGCCGGGCAGCGCCGCGAACGCGCTCGGGGCCGCCGGCGCCAATCCGCGCTCCCGGGCCG
>DASWWB010000560.1:0-3380 GCA_036406115.1 Herpetosiphonaceae bacterium | reverse complement strand
TTGGCGGCCTCGTTGAGCCGGCGGTCGAGCTGGCTGACCGAGCGCAGCTCGCCCGACAGGCCGATCTCACCGACCAGGACCATGTGCGGGTCGACGCGCTGGTTGCGGAACGACGAGACAATTGCCGTCGCCACCGCCAAGTCCACCGCCGGCTCGCTGATTCGCAGGCCGCCTACGATATTGACATAGATGTCTTGATTGAACAAGGGCACGCCGACTCGCTTCGACAGCACCGCGACCAGCATCACCAGCCGGTTGAGATCAAAGCCGTTGGCGGTGCGCCGGGGCTGGGCGTTGTTGGTGTGGCTGGTCAGGGCCTGGACCTCGATCAGCAGCGGGCGGGTGCCCTCCATCGTCACCGCCACCGTCGAGCCGGGCGTGCCGGCGTTGCGCTCGGCCAGGAAGACCTGCGACGGGTTGGTGACCTCGCTCATGCCCTCCTGGGTCATCTCGAAGACGCCGACCTCGTTGGTCGAGCCGAAGCGGTTCTTGACGCCGCGCAGCAGCCGGTATTGATGGAAGCGGTCGCCCTCCAGGTACAGCACCACGTCCACGATGTGCTCCAGCACCCGCGGGCCGGCGATCGCGCCCTCTTTGGTGACATGGCCGACCAGGAAAATCGCGGTGTGGGTCTCCTTGGCGACCCGCAGCAGCCGCATCGCGCCCTCGCGCACCTGCGAGACGCTGCCGGCGGCCGAGGTGATCTCCTCGGTGTAGACGGTCTGGATCGAGTCCACGATCACCAGGCGCGGCTTCAGCTCCACGATCGTGGCGATGATCGTGTCAAGATTGGTTTCGGCCAGCACCAGCAGCCGCTCGGATTCCAGGCCCAGCCGGTTGGCCCGCAGCTTGATCTGCTGCTGGGATTCCTCGGCCGAGACATACAGCACCGTGCCGACATCCTGGGCGAACTCGGCGCTGACCTGGAGCAGCACCGTCGATTTGCCGGTGCCGGGCTCGCCGCCGATCAGGACGACCGAGCCGGGCACGATCCCCCCGCCCAGCACCCGGCCGAACTCGCTGCCGCGCACCGGCAGGCGCTCGAAGCCGCCGACCGCGATCTCGGTGATCGGCAGGGCCTTGGGCGAGGCGACCGGCATCACGGTCCTGCCGCCGGGGCCGCTTTTCGAAACCGTCTGCTCGACCATCGTGTCCCAGCCGCCGCACTCCGGGCACTTGCCCATCCAGCGCGGGTGCTGGGAGTCGCATTGCTGGCAGATAAAAATTGTGCGTGTTTTCGCCATGCGTTTGCATCCGGTGCGAGGCCGCTCGGAGAGGCCGCAGACAGCGGCTCCAGAGCGGATAATTCATCATGCCATTATAGCATAGCGGCCGATTGTCGTGGCTCTGGCTTTCGTGCTATACTGCGTCCTAATCGGCTATTTTAGATACAAGGAACCAGGACTATGCCCGCGACGCCTGGCCGTGAACGAAAACCGGAGTGGCTGCGCAAACCCAGCGCGCTGGCCCCCGAGCTGCGCGAAGTGCGCCAGCTGCTCCGCGACCTCAATCTCAACACTGTCTGCGAGGAAGCTTCCTGCCCCAATATCGCCGAGTGCTTCGGCCGGCGCACCGCCACCTTTATGATCGGCGGCGACCGCTGCACCCGCCGCTGCCACTACTGCGACGTCACCACCGGCAAGCCCGAGCCGCTCAATCCGCTGGAGCCGGCCAACGTGGCCGAGGCGGCGGCCCGGCTCAATCTGCGCTACGTGGTGGTGACGGCGGTCGCCCGCGACGATGTGCCGGACGGCGGCGCCGAGCACTTCGCCCAGACGATCGGCGCGATCAAGCGCCGCCTGCCCGGCGCCCAGGTCGAGGTCCTGATCCCGGATTTCAAGGGCGATCCCGCCGCGCTCAAGATGGTGCTGGACGCCAAGCCCGACGTGCTCAACCATAACATCGAAACCGTGCGCCGCGTCTTCCGCTCGGTGCGGCCCCAGGGCGGCTACGACCGGACGCTGGAGCTGCTGGCGCGCTGCCGCGAGCTGGCGCCGGCCATCCCCACCAAATCCGGCTTCATGGTCGGCCTGGGCGAGACGACCGAGGAGATCTACGCCACCATGGCCGACCTGCGGGCGGCCGGGGTCGAGCTGCTGACGATCGGCCAGTATTTGCAGCCGACGCTCCAGCACGCCCCGGTGGCCTCCTACGTGCCGCCCGAGCAGTACGCCGCCTTCCGCGAGCACGGCCAGCGCCTCGGCTTCCGCGCCACCTTCGCCGGGCCGTTCGTGCGCTCGTCGTTCCACGCCGGCGAACTGCATGAGCATGCCCAGCTCCCCGAGCCTGCGCCCGCCACTCAATCGGACATCGGGATGTGGATCGCTTTGGAAGCGCGATAGGAGGGGCCATGACTGCTGCATCTGAGGCTCGTCTGCTGGCGGAGGGAATCACTGCGGCCAAGGCCGGTCAGCGCGACCGGGCCCGCGAGCTGCTGACGCAGGTCATCACGGCCAACGCCAGCAACGAGCAGGCCTGGCTCTGGATGAGCAGCGTGCTGGACACGTCGGCTCAGCGCCGCGAGTGCCTGCTGCGCGTGCTGGCGATCAATCCCTTCAACGAGGTCGCCCAGTACGGCCTGACCGCCCTGGACAGCGAAGCGCAAAGCGCCGCCAAGCCGGCCCCGCCGCCGCCGCCCAAGCCGGCGCCCGCCGCGCCCCAGGCCGGCGCGCTGGTCATCTGCCCCTTTTGCTCCAATCAGACCGACGACTCCAAGCTCGATTGCGATTCCTGCGGCGAGAATACCGTCCTGAGCTGCCCCAACTGCGAGAAGCCGATCAAGCTGTGGGAGACGACTCGCTGCCCTTGCGGCGAGGGCCTGCGCCACTACATCTTCTTTCCCGACGGCATCGACCACGAGGGGCTGGGCCAGCGCTACGCCATGGCCGACCGCTGGGTCGCCGCCGCCCGCCAGTGGGACCGCGCCCTGACCCAAGGCTCGCACGTGGCGATGCTCCATCGCAAGCTGGCCCAGGCCTACGAGCGCATCGGCGATATCGAGCAGGCGAATTATCATCGCCAGATCGCCAGCAGCTAGCTCTGGCGTCCGGCGCTGTTGAGAGGTTAGGATATGGCAACCACTGACGAGGTGCTCCAACAGGCGATGGCGGCGGCCAAGGCCGGCCAGCGCGATACCGCCCGCGGCCTGTTTCAGGCGGTGCTGCGCGACAACCCGCGCAGCGAGGTCGCATGGCTCTGGCTGAGCGGGCTGCTCGACGATCCCGCCCGCCAGCGCGATTGTCTCCAGCGCGTGCTGGCGCTCAATCCCGCTAACGAGGCCGCCCGCCGCGGCATGGAGCGGCTCGCCCAGAGCGAGGCCGCCTCGTTCCTCGCGGCGTTCGAGCCCCGCACGCCGCCCCCGCCGCCGCCTGCCGCCGATC
>DASWWB010000559.1:0-5910 GCA_036406115.1 Herpetosiphonaceae bacterium | reverse complement strand
CACATGCGCTCAACCATTTGCGATCCTCCCATGCGTCAAGCGCCCGCTGGCGGCGGGCGCGGCATCATCCGGGCGGCGGCCCGGCTACTGGAGAAACAGCTCGAAGTTCGGCTCGGGCTCGCGGCCCATCAGGCGGCGCAGGCCGCGCCCGATGGCGGCGACGGTCTCTTCGCCCAGCCAGTAGGCCAGGACCGAGCCGAGAATCAGGCCGACGGCGCTTCCGGCGGCGGCGCCCAGAGCAAACAGAACATAGTGATCGCGCTTCGTGTGTGTGTCCATGATGCTACCCTCTAGCTCGTCAACGGCGACGAGCGGCGTCACTGCATGACCACGACCGGCGTGGCCTTCTGCCATAGCTTGTCGAGTCGATAGAATGCGCGTTGCTCGGCGCTGAAAATATGGATGATCACATCGCCGTAGTCGAGCAGGATCCAGCCCGTCTCGGCCGTCCCTTCGATCCGCGGCGTCGGCGCGCCCTCTTTGCCCAGCTGGTCGTCGATCTCTTTGAGGATGGCGCGCAGCTGGCGCTCGTTGTTGGCGGTGCAGATCACGAAGTAATCAGCGATCGCCGACAGGGGGCGCAAATCCAGCATCGTAATGTCCGTGGCCTGTTTGGCGTCCGCAAAGTCTACGGCGCGGCGGGCGATTGTCTGGGCGTCGATGAGAAGTCCTCCCTTTGGTCGTTGGTAGGCTAGCAACCTGTGCAACCAGTGTACCATGGATTGCCCGGCGCTCGCAGCGGGCCATGGGTCCTGGCGAGTCGGCAGTCATCAGTCACCAGTCGTCAGGGGTGGACGGGAAATCGCGCATTTCGTCAGCGAGATCCCTGTCGCGGCGGCACCGTGCCCCTGGCGACTGACAACTGGCGACTGCCGACTCCCCGTCAAATCAGCCCCATCCGCTTGCCGACGGTCTCGAACACGCTCAAGGCCTCCTCCAGGTCGCCGGAGGTGTGGGTGGCGGTGACGATCGTGCGCACCCGGCCCTTGTCGCGGGCGACGGTCGGGAAGGCGATGCCCTGGGCGAACACGCCGGCTTTGAACAGCTCGTCGGAGAACTGCATGGCCTTGGCGCCCTCGCCGACGATCACCGGCGTGATGGGCGTCTCGGAGATGCCGGTGTCGAAGCCCAGCCCCGCCAGGCCGGCCTTGAAGGTCCGGGTGTTGGCCCAGAGCTGGTCGATCAGCCGCTGGCCCTCGCCGCTCAGGAGCAGCTTGACCGCCGCAATGCAGGTGGCGGTGACCGACGGCGGGTGCGAGGTGCTGAACAGCAGCGGCCGCGCCCGGTGCTCCATCAGCTGGCGGTGCTTGCGCGACGAGGCCACGTAGCCGCCGAGCGAGCCGATCGCCTTGGACAGCGTGCCGATCTGGAGGTCCCAGCGGCCGTCGAGGCCGAAATGGCTGACGGTGCCGCGGCCGTGGTCGCCCAGCACGCCCGAGGCATGGGCGTCGTCGACCATCGTCACCGCGCCGTAGTGCTCGGCCAGCTCGGCGATCCGCTGCAAGGGCGCGATGTCCCCATCCATGCTGAAAACGCCGTCGGTGATGATCAGCGTCGTGCGGTATTTGCCCTTGGTCTGGGCGAGCACCCGCTCCAGATCATCCATATCGTTGTGCTTATAGACCTGGCGGGCGGCCTTGGTCAGGCGCACGCCGTCGATGATCGAGGCGTGGTTGAGCGCGTCGCTGACCACCAGGTCGCCGTCCTCCAGGATGGGGCCGATCGCGGCGGCGTTGGCGGTGAAGCCGGACTGGAGGACCAGGGCGGCCTCGGTGTGCTTGAACTCGGCCAGCAGCGCCTCCAGCTCCTCGTGGATGCTCATGGTGCCGATGATCGTGCGCACCGCGCCCGAGCCGACGCCCAGCTCCTCGATCGCCTTGATCGCGGCGGCCTTGAGCGTGGGATGGGTCGCCAGGCCCAGGTAGTTGTTGGAGGAGAGATTGATCACGTTGGCGCCGTCGATCTTGGAGCGCGGGCCGGGCTCGCTCTCCAGGATGCGCAGGGTGCGGAACAGGCCCTGCTCGCGCAAGCCGCCGAGCTGCTCGTCCAGGAATTTGTCAAAAGATGCGGGCATCGTTGCCTCCTCGCCTACCAGGCGCCTTCGACGCCATGCGGATACAGCGCGACCTTGGCCGCCTCGCCCTTGAGCATCAGCTCGAAGGCGGTCTCGAACTCCTCAAGCGGCAGGTGGTGGGTGATGATCGGCCGCAGATCGACCTTGCCGGTGCCGATCAGCGCCCGCGTCTGGTACCAGGTCTCGTACATTTTGCGACCCGACACGCCGTAGACCGTCGCGCCCTTGAAGACGATGTGATTGGCGAGGTCGAACTCGGGCACGGCGTTGGACGGCAGGCCGAGGATCGAGGCGAAGCCGCCGTAGCGCAGCGACTTGAAGCCCTGGTCGATCGCGCCGGGGTGGCCGGACATCTCCAGCAGCACGTCGACGCCCTCGCCCTCGGTGGCGGCCAGGATGTGGCGCACCACGTCGTCGCGCGAGTCGAGCGGATGGGTCGCGCCCATCGCCCGCGCCATCTCCAGCCGCTTCGGGTTGACGTCGGTGGCGAAGATCTGGTGGGCGCCCGAGGCTTTGGCGATGCCGATCGCGAACAGGCCGATCGGGCCGCAGCCGGTCACCAGCACGTTGCGGGTGGCCAGGTTGGTGGCCAGGGCGGTGTGGACGGCGTTGCCGAACGGCTCCTGGGCGGCGGCCAGCGCCGGGGGCAGATCGGCGGCGTTGCGCCAGACATTGATCGCGGGGACGGCGATATACTCGGCGAAGCAGCCCGGCCGGTCGACGCCGATGATCTCGACGTTGCGGCAGATATGCGAGGCGCCGGTCCGGCACTGGTAGCAGTGGCCGCAGACAATGTGGGTCTCGGCCGAGACATAGTCGCCGACCTTGACCGTCGCCACGTCGGCGCCCGCCGCCACGATCTCGCCGGCCATCTCGTGGCCGAAGACCATCGGCGGCTTGAGGCGGCTCTGCGCCCAGGGGTCCCATTTGTAGATATGCAGATCAGTGCCGCAGATCGTGGTCGCGCGGACCCGGATCAGCACCTCGTCGCGGGCGGGGACAGGGACGGGGACGCGGGCGAGCGTGGCGCCGGGGGCGGCGCTGGCTTTCATCACCCCGCGCATGGTTTCCGAACTCACGAATGGCCTCCTCAGCGAAGCCGTGCAGAAAAGCCCGACTACAGATCGAACATCAGTTGATTGGGCAGCTTGAAGCGCTCGGGCATCAGGGGCAGACTCAGGCGCACCGGCAGATCGAACCAGGGCGCGAGCCGCGAGCCCGCCACCAGCTCCGTGCTGCCGACGGCCGGAAAGGCGGTCATGGCCGCCAGCAGGGCCGCGACCAGGATCGAGCTTTGGATCAGGCCGAGCACGCCGCCCAGCACATGGTCCAGCCAGCCCAGGAACAGCAGCCCGACGAACATGCGCAGCGCCGTGGCGATCGCGCTCACCACCAGGCTGACCAGGGTGATGATCAGCAGGAACGAAACCAGCTTGAGCATGTCCGGCGCCGTCGGGAACAGGCCCGACAGCAGCTCGGCCAGCGACTCGTAGTTCTTGCTGGCGACGGCGATGCCGGCGACCAGGCCGACGATCGACAGCACCTGGCGGATGACGCCCCAGTAAAACCCGAGCGCCGTCCCCAGGCCGATGAGGGCGATGATCGCCCAGTCCAAGCCGTTCATAAGGCTGCCTCCACCGCCGCATTATAGCATGCGGCCCGCCGCGCTTCGGGAGCGGCGCCTACGAATCATCCTTGACGATCACCCGGCCGTAGCACGCCTCCAGCAGCATGCACACCGAGAGGCCGAGCAGCATGCATATCGCCAGCCATGGACGGCTTAAGGGCACTGATGGAAACCAAAATCGCCAGCATAGGCTCACGATGAAGGCCAGCGCGGGCATCACAACGTAGGGCAGCCACACCGTTCGCGGGCGGCTGAGCCGCGTGCCGCACCGCTGGCAGCTCCAGTCCCCGCCGAGGCGCTACTTGCATATCCGCTCGAACAGCGACCTGGCGGTCTGTCGGCAAACCGGGCATGTCCGGCCGCGGGCGCTCGCGGGCGGGGGAGATTGATACATCGCCGTCTTCCTTGACCATTGGTCTGGCAATCGCACGCCTCGGCGCCGCGCCGACGTGTCCCATGAACACCAAAAGACCGCGGGCCGGCGATCAGCCCATCTGACCCCCGGCCCCTGGTCCCTGCCCCCTTAAAAACTTACTCGCCCCGGGGCAGATGGGCTTCGGCCTGGGCCACGCCCTCGCTGAGCAGCGCGGCGACGGCCTCGGGGCTGTGGGCCTCGGCGTAGATCCGCAGCACCGGCTCGGTGCCGGAGGGGCGGATCAGCAGCCAGGAGCCGTCGGCCATCAGGTACTTGACGCCGTCGCGGTCGTTGATCGAGCGCAGCGCCACGCCATTGATCGCAGGCGGCGCCTCGGCCCGCAGCCGCGCGACGAGATCGGCCTTGCGGAACGGCCGCACCCGCTGGTCGATCCGGTCATAGAAAAACGGCCCGTGCTCGCGCTGGAGATCATCGATCAGGGCGTGGAGCGGCTTGCCGGCCACGGCGACAATCTCCAGCAGCAACAGGCCCATCAGAATGCCGTCGCCCTCGGGGATGTGGCCGAGGATCGAGATGCCGCCCGACTCCTCGCCGCCGATCAGCACCGGCTCGGCCAGCATCCAATCGCAGATGTGGTTGAAGCCGACCGGCGTCTCCTCGACGCGCAGCTCGAAGCGCTCGGCAACCCGGTTGACCAGCTGGGTGGTCGAGATCGTCTTGACTACCAGGCCGCGCTTGCCTTTGCGCTCGACCAGGTGGCAGAGCGCCAGGGCGATGATCTGGTGCGGGCTGACGAACTGGCCGCGGCCGTCCATCGCGCCGATGCGATCGGCGTCGCCGTCGGTGGCGATCCCCAGGTCGTAGGAGCCCTCGGCGATCAGGCCGGCCAGGGCCTTGAGGTTGCGGCCGATCGGCTCGGGGTGCAGCCCGCCGAAGCCGGGGTTCATCTCGCCGTGGACCTCGGCGACCATCACGCCCAGCTCGCGCAGCCAGCGGGCGATGTAGCCGCGGCCGGCGCCGTACATCGGATCGACCGCCACCCGCAGGCCGCTGTTGGCGATCGCGGCGAAGTCGATCAGCGTGCGCAGGTGCTGGAGGTAGGCCGGCAGCGGATCGAAGCGCACCACATCGCCGGCATTGGGCTCGACGCCCTCCTGCCACACCGGCTCGGCGTGGAGCGGCGCGCGGCCGCTGGCCTGCAACTCGGCCAGCCGGCCCTCGATCTGCTTCATGGTCGCGGGCAGGGCTGATCCGCCAAAGGCCGCCTTGAACTTAATCCCGTTGTAGCGCGGGGGGTTGTGGCTGGCGGTGATCATCACGCCGCCGCCGGCCCCGAGCGCCTTGACAGCAAACGAGAGCGCGGGGGTCGGGCAGTCGGCTTTGCTCAGGTAGACCGCCAGGCCGTTGGCGGCCAGCACGTTGGCCACCGTGATCGCGTAGCGGTCCGACAGGAAACGGGTGTCGAAGCCGACGACCGCCGAGGGGGTCGCGCCGGCCGGCGTGTCGGCGGCGATCTGCTCGGCGATGGCCTGCGCCACCAGCCGCACATTCTCGAAGGTGAACTCCTCGCTGATCACTGCGCGCCAGCCGTCGGTCCCAAAGTGGATAGCCACTCAATTACTCCTTGGTTAGGTTGGTTAGGGTCAGAACTTGCAAGGCGGGCATTGTACCATTTGTTTTGTCAGGGGTCAGGGATCAGGGGTCAGGTCAAGTCTGTCGCGCAGCGCGGGTTCCCGTTATGGCGCGGCTGCCTGGAGCCTCCAGGCGGTGCCCGCCGCATTGGAGTTCGGCCCGGCCCCTGACCCCTGACCCCTGACCCCTGACCCCTCAGCG
>DASWWB010000558.1:0-5298 GCA_036406115.1 Herpetosiphonaceae bacterium | reverse complement strand
CCGCCCCGCCGCTTTTGGGCGCTTTCCGCGCGACGCATTGCCTCATGCGTCGCCGCTTGCCCGTCAGAACATCGTGTTGTTGTTCTCGGCCTGCTCGGGGATGGGCTGGAGCACATCCCAATGTTCCACGATTTTCCCCCGCTCATCCAGCCGGAAGATATCGATTCCCGCCCAGTCCCGGTCGCCCGGCCACTCCTGGTAGCAGTGGAGGACCACATACTCGCCCTCGGCGATTACGCGCTTGAAATGGACGCGCTTGCCGGGGTACTCCGCCGCCATCTTGGTGAAATAGGCGATGAAGGCGGCTTTCCCGTCGCCCACGGCGGGATTATGCTGGATGTAGACATCACCGGCATACAGCGCCATCGCCTGCTCCGGCTGGCACTGGTTGAACATCAGATCGTAGAAAGCCTGGACATTCCGCTTGTTTTGTTCGAGCTGGTCGCTCATTGTCATGCTCCTCGTTGGATTCACCGTTCCCCGGCGCCGTTGCGGCATCCAGGATTCCATACGCTTCGCTTCACTGGCCTTGGGCTGGCGCCGGGGCTGCCAGTTTGCCCTCGGCGCGCAGGAAGCAGTGGTAGCAGCGTCCCCGCCAGGGACAGGGATCGCGCTGCAAGAGCGGGATGCCGCAATCCTGGCAGGGCGCGCCCTCCGCTTGCTCCCACCAGCGCGGGCAATCGTCCTCGGGGTAGTCGGGCGAGGGAAAATAGAATTCCGCGCCGAAGCACGCCGCGAGCCTGCGGCCGATGTCCTTGGCATGCAGCGCCTCCGGCCAGGGCGGCACTTGGTTGTTGAACAGGCGCAGGTCGCCGTCGGCGCCGCGCATTTTGGCGAGGTCATGCGAGCGGTAGGGCGGCTGGCGGTCCGGATCAGGGTGCACCGCGATCAGGATCACGAACCAGCCGGCGGTGTCGCCGTCCCACTCCACCTCGATGGCGACCGGCGGCGCCGGCAGCGCGTTCGCCAGCCCAAGGACATCCTCGAAACTCGGGAATGACATGGCTTCTCCCTTGCGATTGGCCGGGCGGCGGGATGGGATCAGCGGCTGCGGCGCATTTTCCGCCGCCGCAGCTCGCCCATCCGCCCTAGGCCGGGCGCTCCGCCGCGTAGCGCATCAGCACCACGCCCGAGGGGATGGGCATGGCGTCCAGCAGGCGCAGATTGACCCGGGTGTCGTCGGGGAAGACCTTTTTGCCGCCGCCGAGGACGACGGGGTAGACCAGCAGGTGGTATTCGTCGATCAGCCCATGCCGGGCGAGGCTGTGGATCAGGACGCTGCTGCCGTCGATCAGGATGTTTTTGCCGGGCTGCTCCTTGAGCGCGCGGACCGCCTCGGCCACGTCGCCCGAGATCAGCGTCGAGTTGCGCCATGCGTCGGCGTTGGCGAGGGTGGTGGAGACCACATACTTTGGCATGCCGTTCATGACATCGCCGAACGGGTCGCCAGGGGGCATCGGCTCGAAGGCGCCGCCGTGGATCTGCCAGGTTTTGCGGCCGAGGAGGAAGGCGTCGGTTTCGCTCATGGCGGCGCCGAAATGCGCGCCGATATCGTCGTGCCAGTACGGCATGGTCCATCCGCCGTGGGCGAAGCCGCCGTCCGTATCTTCATCCGCCCCGCCCGGCGCCTGCATGACACCGTCCAGCGACACGAACTCGGAAACGATCAATTTGCGCATCATGGGCTCCTTTTCGCTGCGCCCGCGCCGCTCCGCGCGGAATGGGGCGAGTATAGGCCAAGCGCAAAAGATTGTCGATGCGGCCCCGCGCAAGGGGGCTCCTTGCGCGGGGCTGCGGCGGTCAGGCCGCGAGGGCGGTGCCGGGGAGGGTGATGACGAAGGTGGTGCCTTTGCCGGGCGCGCTCTCGACCGCGATCGTTCCGCCGTGGAGCTGGATGATCGAGCGCACGATCGCCAGGCCGAGGCCGGAGCCGCCGGTGGCGGTGTGGCGCGACGAGTCGGCGCGGTAGAAGCGCTCGAAGACATTGGGCAGGTGCTCGGGCTCGATGCCGCAGCCAGTGTCGCTGACCAGCAACTGGGTGGCTGCCGGGGTCGTGCGGTGGGTCAGCCGGACCGTGCCGCCGGGGGGCGTGTAGCGCAGGGCGTTGCTCGTCAGGTTTCCGAGCACGCGGATCATCTGCTGCCAATCGACCGTGATCGCCGGCGCGTCGTCCTCGGACTCGATCTCCAGCCGCACATCCTGCTGCTCGGCGGCGTGGTGGTAGATCGCCCCGACGTGGGCCAGGAGCTGCTGGGGCTCGACCGGGCGGCGGCTGAGGGTCAGCTCGCCGGCGTCGGCCTGGGAGAGCGTGTGCAGATCCTCGACCAGCCGGAGCAGAATCTGAGTCTCGTCGTAGAGCGTGGCGAAGCGGGCGGGGGTCGGCTTGAGCACCTCGTCGCGCAGCGACTCCAGGTAGCCGGACAGGACCGTGAGCGGCGTGCGCAGGTCGTGGGCGATATCGGCGGTCATCTGCTGGCGCAGCTGGGTGGCGCGGGCCAGATCGGCGCTCATGCGATTGAACTGGGCTGCCAGCACGCCGATCTCATCGCGCGAGCGCACCGGCACCGACTGCTGGAGATTGCCGCTGGCGATCTGCTGGCTGGCGGCCGTCAGCTCGCGGAGGGGGCGGATAATGACCCTGGTCAGGGCGACGCCGAAGAACAGCGCGATCGCCAGCACGATCAGAGTTGCGGTCTTGAGCGCTGAGTCGGTGCGGGCCAGGTACTGCTCGTCCTCGGTGGAGCGGAAGCCTTCGCGCTGGGGGGTGAGGACATAGCCGACCGTCTGGCTGTCGACCACGATTTTGGCTCCCAAGGCGCAGATATCCTCGGAAAGGATCTGGCCGGGGCGATAGGTGCCGGAGGCCATCAGCACGCGGCGCTCGCCGTCGGCGAGCGCGAAGGGCGCGGGCTGTTTGTCGCGGTAGTAGCGTGGGCCGGGGGGGCCGCCGCCCGGCCCGCCGTCGTCGTACGGGGTGGTGGCGCTCATCCAGCGCTCGACGCCGGCCCAGGAGCCGGTGGTCTCGTAGTAGATGCCGGCCCTGCTGACAAACTCCGTGCGCCGCTGCGTGATGACATAATCATCAAACTCGCGGACCACGAACTGGCGGATGAGCACCGCCGCAAGGCCCATGCCGAGAATGCTGGTGAGAACGAAGGCGGCCACTAACTTGACCATCAGCGAGCGCATGGGTAACGAGCGCATGGGAGCTGCCTCTTAGCCGTCGCGCCCCTGGGCGCGGCAGCGGTAGCCGACTCCGAAGACCGTTTCGATGTAGCGCGGCTTGGCGGGGTCGGGTTCGATCTTCTTGCGCACGTTGCTGATATGGACATCGACCGTGCGCTCGACGCCCTCGTAGTTGTTGCCCTGGAGCCGCTCCAGCAGCTGCTCGCGGGAGAAGACCCGGCCTGGCGCCTCCATCAGCGTGGCGAGCAGCAGGAACTCCGAGGGTGTCAGATCGACGCTGTGGCGCCCGGCGGTCACCTGGCGGGTGGCGCGGTCGAGCGCCAGGTCGCCGACCTCCAGCCGCTCGGCGGGCGCGGCCGGGCGGCGGTCCTCGGCCCGGCGCAGCACGGCGCGGACGCGGGCCAGCAGTTCGTGCATGCCGAAGGGCTTGGTGATGTAGTCATCGGCGCCCAGATCCAGGCCGTGGACCTTGTCGCGCTCCTCGACCTTGGCCGTGAGCATGATGATCGGCACGCGGTGCTCCTTGCGGAAGCGCTCGGTGAACCCGAAGCCGTCCAGATGCGGCATCATCACATCGATCAGGATCAAGTCCGGCTGCTCGGTGGCGGCGACCACCAGGGCCTGGCGGCCGTCGCTGGCCGTGACCACCCGGTAGCCCTGCTCCGTCAGGTACTCCCTGATCAGGGCGCGGGTGTTGGCGTGATCGTCGACCACCAGAATTGTCGTGCTCATGCTGCCTCCGTTAAGCATACCGCGTTTTGCCGGGCGCCGGGCTAGCTCTTGGGCTCGGCGACGAACTCCAGCTCCAGCTTCACGTCGTCCTCCACGCTGGCCACGGCGGGCGAGCTGGGGATCTCGAGGCCGAAATCGGCGTAGCGGATCACGACGCTGGCCGTGCCCTCGATGCGCGTGGCGCTGGTGGCGGTCACCGTCACCTCGAAGACGACCGGCTTGGTGGTCTCGACGATCGTCAGGTCGCCGCTGATCTGGAACGTGTAGGGCTTGCCGACCTCGCCGGCCGGCGGCAGGCCGCTCAGCGACGTGGGCGTGAAGGTCACATACTCGAAATCGTCGGTGCGCAGGATGCGGTTCTTGATCGCCCGGTTGCGGAACTCGCTGTCAGTCGTGAGGGTGCGGGCGTTGACCTGGATGGTGCCGACGCGGGTCGCGGCCGGGTTGGCGGCGTTGATCTCGATCTGGCCGGCGACCTGGTTGGTCGTGCCGATCACCGTCTTGGGCGCCCCTTCGAGAACCTCGTCGATGAGGAAGCGGGCCTCGGACTCATCCTGTTTGATTTCGACAATCTGCGTGGTGCCGGCGGTCTCGCCGGCGGGGGGCTGGGTGACATCTGCTGGGGCGCTGGTCGGGGCGGCGGTCGGCTGGGCTGCGCCGCTGGCAGCAGTCGGGGCGACGGTGGCGGTTGCGGCGGGGGCGCTGCTGGCGAGCGGAATCGCCTCGATCGGCTGGCTCGCCTCTTTCGTGGGCTTGAAGAAGCTGTAGGCGAGCACCGCCACGCCCACCAGCACCAACGCGCCAATCACGCCGAGCAATCGTTTCACAGTCATCAAGAATCTCCTGGCCAGAGGCCGCTAGGCACACTGATTGTCCAGCGCGCATCTCAACTATACCCTGGAATCTACACCACTTATATAAAGAAAATGTACAGACCGCCTTTAAATCAGTGCTTGACAGTGGAACGTCACACTGATATGATGACAGTATAACTGTAAATGAACTGGCAGGCAAATCGATGAATGACTCGTCAACCGAGGGCCGCTACACGATCGGCGAACTGGCGGAGCGCGCCGACGTGACGCCCAGGACGATCCGCTACTACACCAGCGAAGGCGTGCTGCCGCCGCCCGACCTGCGCGGCAAATACGCGCTCTACAGCGAGGACCATCTGCGGCGGCTGCTGCTGATCAAGCAGCTCAAGGATGCGTTCCTGCCGCTGCAAGAGATCCGGGCGCGGCTGGAGCCGCTCGCGCCGGCCGAGGTGGCGGATCTGCTGGCCCGCGAGCAGCCCGGCGGGCAACCGTACCCGCCGCCGTCCCAAGCCGGCCGCGTCCTGCGCGAGGAAAGCAGCGCCGCCGACTATATCTCCCAGCTGCT
>DASWWB010000557.1:0-5300 GCA_036406115.1 Herpetosiphonaceae bacterium | reverse complement strand
TGCTCCAGGCAGAAGCGCCGCTCGGCGATCTCGCTCACGGCGCCGGACAGCCAGATCCAGGCGGCGGGATCGGCGGGATCGGTGCGCAGGGCCTCGGTCAGCAGGGCGCGGGCCTGGGCGGGGTCGCCGGCCTGGAGGGCGGCGATGCCACGCTGGCGCAGGGCGGACGAATCCGATGATGATGGCGGCAGCATAGATGTCTCTCTCTCGGGAAGGCAGGTGTCGGTCGGCAAATCATAGCACAGGCCGGGGCCGCTTGCTAGGGCTGTCCCGCACTGCGGCCGATGCGCCGGCGCGCCGGATCGGCGATACTGGCGGGACGGCGCCGCCCCGGCGCCGCAGACGAAAGGGCCCGCCTATGTCCGCCGTTTGGCAGCTCGCCTACCTCAATACCACGCTTCCCACCGATGCTATTATTGCCGCCGTCGCCGAGGCCGCCCGCGCCGAGCTTGAGGGGCGGATCGACATCAGCGACTCCTATCGCGCCGGCCGCGGCTTTGTCTCGTATATTTGCCGCAACCTGCAAATCGAGCGCTGGGAGACGCCGCCGGACAAGGATTCGCTGCGGACCGGCGATCTCGGGTTTGTCATCTACCCTGCCTACGAAGAGCTGACGGCGATCTACCTCACCGGCTCGATCAGCGGCGATCTGATCTACCAGTCGGATCCCGACACCTTGGCCGAGGCCGAGCTGAACTTCGCCGATCCGCAGGGCCGGACCCACGAGCTTGTCGCCTTCCCCCGCATCTTCGCCCGCCTCTCGGCGCTGCTCGGCGTCGACGCCGCGCTGCTGATGAATGACAATCTCACATCGACCCAGACCACCGCGGCGCTGTTCTTCGCCGGCGGCCGGCGCGTGGCCTCCTACTACACCCACGGCCCTTACGATCTCTACGAGGGCCATGTCCTGAGCGACGAGACCGATGCGCTGCTGACCATGTTCGACGGCCGCTTCGCCTTTTTGCGCCGCCTGCCGATCGCCCTGGCCACCCCCTACCACGACGGCGATCCCGAGCCCTGGATCCAGCGCTTCCATTTCGACGGCGCCGACATCAACCGCATCGACCCCGACCGCACCGTCTACCGCGCCGAGGAGTCGCGGCTGTATATCCCGTTCTGGGGCGATGGGCTCAAGCCGGCGGCGCGCGTTTTCTACAGCCTGGAGCTGCTGCGCGCCGGCTACGAGGCGCATCTGGAGCCATTCATCGCCGACGGCCCGGCGATCGTCAGCCCGGCGCCCGGCGCGGCGCTGTCGCTGAGCGAGGAGATCGTGATCAGGCTTGAGGCGCCGCTCATGCCTGACGGCTATTACTGGCACATCCATCAAAACGGCGACGTGATCCAGGTCCCGGCCCCCGGCTCAGGCGAGTGGCCGTCGCCGTTCCCCGAGCTGCGGATCGCCCCCGGCGGCGAGCGGCACGCCAAGCTGACCGCCGGCCCGGTCCGCTTCCGCGTGCGCGGCTGGATCGACAACCGCTGGACGGCGATAGCGGAGCTTGACGCGCTGCTGACGGCCTAGCGGCGCTTTTGCCTTTTGATTAAATTCTGGTATGCTGATTGGGTGGCCCGGCGCCTGTCGCGGCGCTGCCGCCCCCCTTGCCTCCCCACCTATTCAAGGAAAAACGCTGCATGGAGAACACAACAACCGAGGCTGTGAAGCAATCGCTGGCCGAGCAGCGGTACATCGCCACCGATCAGATTTCGACGGTGCTGTACCTGGCTGACAAGCTGGAAAAACCGCTGCTCACCGAGGGTCCCGCCGGCGTTGGCAAGACGGAATTGGCCAAGGCTTGGGCCGCCGCCACCGGCCGCGAGCTGATCCGCCTCCAGTGCTACGAGGGCCTGGACGAGACCAAGGCGCTGTACGAATGGGAATACGCCAAGCAGATGCTCTACACCCAGCTGCTGCGCGACAAGCTCAACAATCTGCTGTCCGACGCCGAGTCGCTGCGCTCGGCGGCCGACCGCCTGGCCGGCGAGGAGGAGGTTTTTTTCTCCGAGCGCTTTCTGCTCCAGCGGCCGCTGCTGAAGGCCATCCTCAACCCCAAGCCGACGCTGCTGCTGATCGATGAGATCGACCGCGCCGACGCCGAGTTCGAGGCCTTCCTGCTGGAGGTGCTGTCGGACTTCCAGGTGACGGTGCCCGAGCTGGGCACGCTGCGCGCCGCCCACAAGCCGATTGTCATCCTCACCAGCAACAACACCCGCGAGCTGTCCGAGGCCCTCAAGCGCCGCTGTCTCTATCTGTTCATCGGCTACCCCAACGTCGAGGAGGAGCTGCGGGTCGTCCAGCTCAAGGTGCCGGAGCTGGCGCCCAAGCTGGCCCGCCAGGCCGTCGAGCTGGTCCAGCGCCTGCGCGGCCTGGATCTCAAGAAATCGCCGTCGATCTCCGAGACCCTGGACTGGGCGCGCGCCCTGGTTTTGCTCAACGCCAAGCAGCTCGATCAGGAAACTCTCGACCAGACCCTGACGGTCCTGCTCAAACACGAGAGCGACCTGCAACGGACCCAGCGCGCCATGAACACCGGCCGCAACCGCGGCGACGATGTTCCGCCGCACCGCAACCGCCCCGGCCGCTAAGACAGAAACGAGGCTCACATGGAAGATCGCGTTGTCGCCTTTGTGAAAGCGCTGCGGGCCGCCGGCGTGCGCGTCTCGCTCGCCGAGAGCATCGATGGCTTCCGGGCCATGGAGGAGCTTGGCATCACCGACCGCGCGCTGTTTCACGACGCGCTGCTGGCCACGCTGATCAAGGACGCCGCCAGCGTGCCGACCTTCGAGGAGCTGTTCCCGCTCTTTTTCGGCACCGCCGACCGGCCGATGTCGCCTGGCGGCGCCGGCCTGGACCAACTGACGCCCGAGGAGATGCAGCGGCTGCGTCAGGAGATCAGCCAGCTGCGCGAGAAGCTGCGCGAGCTGATGCAGCGGCTCATGGACGGTCGCAACCTCACGCCCGAGGAGCTGCAAGCCCTCGCCAATCGCTCCGGCATCCAGTCGATGGAGTCGCTGCGCCAGCGACGCTGGGTCGAGCGGCGCATGGAGCAGCAGATCGGCCTGTCCGAGATGAAACAGGCCTTGGAGGAGCTGCTGCAACAGCTGGAGAACGGCGGCCTCTCCGAGGAGGCCCTGGAGCAGATCCGCCAGCAAATGCTGGGCAACGGCCAGATCATGCGCGACCAGATCGAGCAGTTCGTCGGCTCCGGCATCGCCGAGCGCATGAGCGAGGAGTACAACCCGCAGCAGGGGCCGGATCTCGAACACCGCCCCTTCGGCTCGCTCTCGGAGGCCGAATCCGACGTGCTGCGCCAGGAGGTCCGCCGCCTGGCCGCCCTGCTGCGCTCCCGCGCGGCCCTGCGCCAGCGCCGCGACAAAACCGGCCAAGTCGATGTCAAGCGCACCATGCGCAACAATCTGCGCTTCGGCGGCGTGCCGATGAAACTGGAGCATCGCAAGCGCCAGCAGAAGCCCAAGCTGGTCATTATCTGCGATATCTCCACCTCGATGCGCCCGGTCGCCGAGTTCATGCTGCGGATGATCTACGAGCTGCAAGACCAGGTCAGCAAGACCCGCTCGTTCGCCTTCATCAGCAACATCCACGACATCAGCGAGCCGCTCGCCTCCGGCCGCGCCGACGATACGGTCCAAAACGTGCTCTCGTCGATCCCGCCGGGCTACTACAACACCGATCTCGGCAGTAGCCTGGACCGCTTCCTCCACGAGCACCTGGACAGCGTCGACTGGCGCACGACGGTGATTATCGTCGGCGACGGCCGCAACAACTTCAACGACCCGCGGCTCTCGGCGCTGACGACGGTCCGCCGCCACGCCAAGCGCCTGATCTGGTTCATCCCCGAGGACGAGTGGCAGTGGGGCACCGGCGACAGCGACATGTTGCTGTACGCCCCGCTCTGCGACCGCGTCCACATTGTCAGCAACCTGGCCCAGCTCACCTCGGCGGTGGACCGGCTGCTCTCCAACTAATCGCCGTCGCAGGCGCGCCGGGCTGCGAACCAGCCCGGCGCGCCGCGTTTTAGCGATGCCACTCCAGCTCGCCCTTCAGGTCAACCTCGCGGATCAGCGGCTGCTCGGCCAGCCCGCTCTCGCCGAGCAGCCGGACATCGGCGCCGGCCTGCTTCTGGTAATCGCACCCCCGGTCGACCTCCAGGCAGCGGATGACGGCGAGCTGCCCGCCGTCCGGCGACCAGGCCGGCGCGGTGACCTTCGCGCCCTCGAACAGCACCTCGGTCCGCGCGGTGATCGGCGGGAAGTCGCTCCTAACCTCTGTGGCGCGCGGCGGCCCGTCGGGCGCAAGCGCGGCCACGCTCGGATTCGGCGCGTAGTGCTCCATGGCGAAGGCCAGCCTGCCGTCAGGCGCGCGGCGGCCCGACCAGTACAAAACGCTCTGCCACACATCGATCAGCTGCCCGCCGCCGCGCCGCGCGTCAACCCGCTCCAGCGACACGTTGCTGATATCGACCGGGCCGGAGCCGGCGTCGGCGAAGACGGTCAGATAATCGCCGCTCGCATCCCACGCCGGAGCCCTGAACAGCACCCGGTGGTCCCAGAATTCGTCGCTTTTCAAGGGGCCGGAGAGCGCCGCCCAGTCGCCGCTGCCGTCGCGGTTGATGATCCGTACCGAGTCCTGGATGTTTTCGCGCGGGAAATACGCTCCGTCCCAGCCCGTGACATAGGCCAGCCGCTGGCTGTCGGGCGCCCATGCCGGGTCGCAGCCGGCGGCGACCGGCCGGATGGTGGCGGCGCCAAGCTCGACGATGGCGACGGTGCCGGCGTCGTGGCAGGTCCAGGTGACGGTCTCCGGCAGGTCGGAGGGTTCGATGGTCAGGGCCAGGGCGCTGCTGTCGGGCGCCCAGTCCGGCGCGCCGATGACCCGCTGTGCGATCAGCTTGGGATCGGCGCCGTCGCGATCGGCCAGGTACAGCGCGTCGCCGACGACATAGGCCAGCAGCGAGCCGTCCGGCGCCATGCGGAAGTGCCGGGCCTCCGGCAGCAGCTCGGTCTCGGCGCCGGTTGCCAGGTCGGCCCGCCAGAGCGCGCCGCGCCGGTTGAACAGGATGAAGCCGGGCCCGTCGCCCGCCGCAGGCTCGCCGCGCCCCGGCAGGCTGATCGGCAGGGCCGGACCCGGCAGGACCGGCGTCGGGGTGATGGTCGCCGTCGCGGGGGGGAGGCTGGCGGTCGGCGTCGCGGCAGCCGGCGGCGTTGCTGCGGGCGTGGCGGTCGCGTTCGCGGCGGTCGGCGACCCGCTTGCGGGTGTCGCGGGCGTGGGATTGGCTGCGGTGACG
>DASWWB010000556.1:0-2913 GCA_036406115.1 Herpetosiphonaceae bacterium | reverse complement strand
GGCTCAGGCCGGGGGCGGGGCGCCAGCTGGCGATGCGGGCGGCGCGATCCAAAAATCGCTGAGCGGCCGGGCGGCCTGGGCCGGCGCCACAGTGCGGATGCCGCAGCCGGCCAGGAACTCGCCAGCCGCCAGCGCCGGCGTGGCGCGCAGGGCCGCGTTGAAGTGCCGGGCGATGATGGACTCATCGGCCCCAGGCGGCAGCGCCAGCCGCTCCAGGCCGAGCAGCGCGCCCAGGTCCAGCTCCCAGATCCGCACCTGCGGGTCTTGGTCGGAGCGCGTTTTGCCCTCGGCGTAGGCGATCAGCGGCAGCGTCGGGTGGTGGCTGAGGATCATGTGCTGCGCGGTGTATTCGCACTTCGGCCCCGCCAGCAGCCGCCAAGCCGCCCGCTCCCAGACCAGGAGATTAGAATAGCTGCGCCCGATGGCCAGCCGCCCGTCCGGCGAGTGGACGAGCCCGCCGGGGTGATGGGGGCATTTGCGGCGCCAGCGCAGTGCGGCGGCCTGCGGATCGTGCGCCACCAAGTAGTTCATGGAGGGGCGTGTCTTGGAGTGCGCCTCGAAGCCGCCGATCAGCAGGGCGCTCCCGTCCGCGCTCCATGCCACGCAGACAGTGACGAGCCCCTGCTCCTCGTAGCGCGCGTGCTCCCTGCCGCTGGCGTCCCAGATGCGATAGGAGCCGCCGTTCAGCAGCAGCGCTACGAATCTGCCGTCCGGCGACCAGGCGGCCTCGGAATAGCCGAAGGTTTGCACCAGTAATTCCTGCGGCGGCAGGGCGCCCGTCAGATCGATGAGCCTGGTGTGCGGGGCGCTGACCAGGAGCTGGAGATTCGTCGGGGAGACGGCCATGCAGTTTATCTTGCCGAGGTCGGCGAAGGCGTGCTCCAGCCGGTTTTCGGCCCGGTTCCAGATCAGCAGCTCGGTGTAGCAGTTGATCGCCAGCAGATTGCCGCCGGCCATGACGTCCAGGTGGTGGATATCATCGCTGAACGGCCCGATGGTGTGCAGCGTCTCGCCGCTCAGCGGCTCCCAGATGATCACATGCCTGCCGACGGCGCCGGCCAGCAGCGCCCCGCCGTCCAGCCAGGCGAAGCCGCGGCAGCCCTTGGCGCTTCCCCAATGGGAATGCGGCTTGCCGTCCGTCGAAATCGTCAGTCGCAGCTTGAATCCAGCGGTCTCGTTGATGGGGCCGAACACGCCATCGCTCCTTTCGCGGCGACCGGCGCCGCGCGGCAATGATACGACGCCCGGGGCGCGCCGGCCAGCCCCCGCTCAGGGGCAGGCGTCGGCAGCGAGCTGCTGATCCAGCCGCCGGAGATAGGCGGCGGTGCTTCTGGTGAGGGCGTCGCTGGCATAGATCACCACGGCCGAGCAGCGGCGGAAGCCGACCTCGCCGCGAATCCCGGCGCCGACCACCGCGTCAGGATCGACGCCGCCGGGCTTCACCTGATAGGCCTCGTCGCCGATCCCCGCCAGATCGAGCGGCGGGCGGGTCATCTGCCGCTTTTCCTCGGTCGGGCGGATGCGCTCGAAGCGGGCCGCGCTCTGCTCGACCGTGGGATAGCGAAAGATGGCGACCCAGCCGCCCTGCCGCTGCCAGGAGCGCTCGGTCGGCGGTCCCTGCCACCGCAGCCAGACATCGGCGAGCGTCGCGCCCTGGCGCGAGATCTCAACCGGCGCGTCGTCACGGAAGCGGCTCAGGGTGCCGGGGACGGGCAGGGGCGTGGCGTGGAGCAGCCGGAGCAGATTGGCGGTTGCCGCCATGCGCGGGGCGAGGAACTGCGGGATGGGGCCGGGGGCGGCCGCGCCGCAGCCAGCGAGGACGAACAGACCGGCGAGGAGCGCGCGTCGAATCATCGTCATTCCTTTCGGCGGGATCGCGGGCGCGTCCGCCAGCTCAGTGTGTCTCTGGCGCATGACGCCGCCAGCGCGGCCCGCGTTCCGCCGCCATGCTAGGCCGGGGCGTCGTAGGGCGCGTAGGCGACCAGGCGCTTGCGGGCCGGGCCGAAGATCAGCCGCAGCAGCTCGCCGCCGAGCCTGAGCGTGCGATTGCTGGCGATGGGCCGGTCTTCGCCGGGGATGGGCAGCGCGCCGCTGACGCCAACCTCCCGCCGCCCCCAGAGCCGGATTTCTTCGCGCAACGCGCCCCGCGCGACCGCGGCGGCCACCGTGGCGGCGGGGAACTAGTCCCAATAATGATCATCGACGGCGAAGCTTCTGCCTGCGTGCAGCGCGATGTAGCCGCTGCGCCGATCGAGATAGATGTGCATGGGCGCCGCCTGATCGTTGGCCGGCGTGACCTGGAGCCACGCCTCGTCCGGCCCGGCGCGCTCCGCGAGGGCGAGCAGCCGGCGCGCCGCGAGCGGTTCCAGATAAGCCCGCAGCGCCGCCAGCCGATCAGCTGCCCGGAATGATTGACTCATCGCGCTGTCTCCTCCTTGTGGCACGCAGTCCAGCAGCCGCCCGGCGGCTCGTCGAGCTTTGCTCGATGCTCTCGGGCCGCCTGCTGAATCACAAAGGCGCGGATTGACATCCGCGCCTTTGCCTTTATCGTTTAGCTGCCCGGCGCGTCAGGCCGCGCGCTTGCTGGCGACGGCGACGACCATGCCCCAGGCGGCGGCGCCCAGCGGCAGCAGCCACAAGACGGCGAGCGAGAGGCCGCTGCCGAGATCCCGGCCCGCGACGGCCAGCGCGCCCAGGCCCATGCCTGCGGTCGCGACGACCAGGGCCGAGCGCGCGATCTGGTCCTGGCGGCTCGTGCCGGCGGGCATCCGCAGCGCGCTCCACGCCCCGAGCAGCGCGGGGATGATCGGCAGCAGCAGGATGGAAAAGCGCGCCGCCGGCGAAGCGACGGCCGGGGCCAGCGCAACCGCCATCGCGACCAGCAGCGCATACAGGCTCAAGAGCGCGAGGAGG